>CBDUPM010000577.1:0-2306 GCA_965369105.1 uncultured Bacteroidales bacterium
CCCATTCCGGTAACTCCTCCCGGTTTTGATCGAATCCGAATATTTTGACATGATCATAATTACTTTCAGCAATTGCCGGACCCAGATTTTGGGCTATAAAATGTGCTTCTTCTTCTGCTGAAAAATGCATGCTTTCCCATGCTCCGTTATTTCCCAGTGGTTCATTTACGGGAGTAATACCCCAGATATCTATACCTTCCTTCTGCATTTCTTCGAAATACTTCAAAAAGTAATGGGCAAAAACAGCATAATTTTCTTTTTTGAGATGTCCACCGGTTCCATTTCCAAAATAATCATTATTATCTTTCATCCATGCCGGGGCTGTCCAGGGAGAGGCAACAATGCGAAATTCAGAATCGCTTTGATTTTTCTTCAGAGCTGCTACTTCTTTTATAAGTGGAAGCAGATCATAGGTGGAATCAACAACATTTGGATATTTTTCAGGAGAAAAACCTTCTTTATCTCTGAAAAGTGTGAAATATTCCAGTTCAGTATCACCTTCCACTTCAGCATAGGAATATTTGCCTTCAACAGAGAAATCGCAGGAACCAATATGGGTGCGGGTAATCGGGAAATTGGCACCCGACTCACTGTAGAGTTCTTTTAATACTTCTTTTCTTTTTTCCGGACTGATGGAGGCCAGGACAAATGCTGAAGATTCCGTCAGGGAAGAACCAATTCCGTCGATGGTTTGCCTTTCGCTTTCCAGATCGATTATAACCAAAGGGTCTTCTGCTTTCACCTTTTTAAATACGATATTTTCTTTTTCCGCAAGAACATCTCCGGTTTCGGAGGTGACAAGCACCTGTTTTGATTCCATTTGAGAGCAGGAAATTAGACTTAAAAACAAAGTAAGGCTTAGAGCAGTTTTGACTATAGTTGATAAATAATTCATAAGACGATGATTTAGGATTTTTTCAAGAAGCAATTTATAATAAAAAATTGCTTCCTTAAAACAGAAAGTAGATTTAAGAGGAGATTATTCAACTTGAGTATTTTTAAGAAGAAGAGAAAATGAATATTTATGAAAATAAGCTTTTTTTATTCTTTCTACAGATTAAAACTTTCAGCTTATCATAATTTTTGATTTTGCAAATTCTTCTGTATAAAACTGATCTTGAAGCATAATTAGCTAAATCTGTATTTAATAAAAAATCTGAACTGATCCAGATTTTGACATCATTACGGGTCCGGGTTTCTGCTTTTAGGAATGCCTATTCAAGGGATAGAAAAATAATTCGAACAATAGTAATTTGCCCGTGTTATGGAGAGGCTATTCATTTCCTTAATATAAATTCATACAATGGTCCGATTTATTTTTCTGATAAGCTTTTTTCTCATTATTCATAATCTATCTTCAGCACAGGATAATGAAGTTCTGAAACAAAAACAAAATCCGAAAAATGCAATATATGCAACTTTTGGAACCTTTTTATTTGTCAATACTATAGGAATCGCTTATGAAAGAAATTTGCTTTTTCGGGAGAACGCCTTCCTACAATCTTTATGGTTAAAAGGAAGGACTACCTATATGGAAGATTTCGATGATGATGTCAATGTCTACACAGATATCTCTACCGTTTTTCTTTTGGGAAAGAAAAAAGCTTCTTTTGAATTGGGATTAGGAATGGGCCTTATCTACTTTCCAGGAAATAGCCAATTTTTACCAGCCCCCTCATTTAGTGCAGGATACAGGTATCACAAACCAGGGGGAGGATTAATATTACGAACAGGGTTAGGGTATCCGGATGCATTATACCTGAGTATTGGCGCGGCTTTTTAATCAGTTTTTGAATTTAAAAGTTTACAAAATCATAATAAGAGGACAGGGGATCAATTTAACTGAGAAGAGATGAATTGAACAGTATATGCTGATTTAATCTCTTGATTTCTATCTGACAAAGCTTGCTCAATTCGTTGTTATCCCCGGAATAAACTTCACAATTAGTCCAATGATCAGGATTGTTTTTTCTAATACCCGAACTATGGGAGTAGAAAACACCATAAATCCTGCAATCGCTCAGAACCAGGAATATATTTTATGCTTCTTTTTTCATTTTGTGAAAAGAAGTATCATTCTTTTTCCGGTCAGCTGTCAGATATTTCCAGCTTTTTTACAGATATGGTGAGGCAAACCTTTAAAAATATATCAGTCACAATTCGATCCGGGGGTTTTCCAATTAACCTGATTCTCCGGGAAACTCAATTTTATTTCATGAATTATCAGAATTTCATAAAGGGTTTACGATACACTTGTTTATTAGTATGGATCAGCAAAATATACATTCCTGAATTCAGATTATTAA
>CBDUPM010000578.1:0-2303 GCA_965369105.1 uncultured Bacteroidales bacterium
TCTTCAAGGAAAGAGCTGGAATTTAAAAGGGTTTCGGAAATAATATCAATTATGATATCCCTGTTATTGATATTCTCCTCAAGTCTTTGTATGGTCGACTCGTCAATGGCATCGAGTATCTCCAATCCATCAGCCATTTTTTTGGCTGCGTTGATATAGTTAAGGGTTGCCTGAGTCTGATCAAAAAGACTGGCATAGGACAGGTCGGTGGAATAAATTCCCAGATTTAAGGCCATGTCCAGATTTGTATTGTAATTATCCGCATTAATGATCGGATTCAACAGACTCTCATCATACGTTGCATCTGCATTCTTAATTAGCATAGCAGTTTCAAGTGGTGAGGGCAGAGAATAAAAGATTCTTTTTGCAGTATTTATCTTTTCTACCAGGTCATCATCCAATTCACTGTTAAAGCCTTCGGTTAATTCTCCTTCATTTTCACTATTCTTCTTTTTATCAGAAGAACATCCTCCGATAATAAAGGCAAGAAAAGCGAAAAGGAGGATAAATTGCTTAGTATTATCCAAGATTTTAAGGTTCATAGAGATCTCTTTTTAATAATCTGATTAGGAATGCATAATTATGTTGTAGTAAAATTAACACTTTTTTTATAAAATCAAAACTTAGGAAACATCCTATGTTATTGGTTTAGCAAATATAACTAAAACTGTAAATATCGTATACTTTTTCTCAAAAAATGAAAAAATCCGGAAAGTCTTTTTAAAAATTTCAGTCTGTAAATTCGATTCAATAGTGGAGAATTATATTAAAAATAATATTTACTCTGGCCAAAACAAGTTTATAATTCCCTATCAATCAATAAAATAAGACCTTTTTGGTTTCAGTAACCCCTATATGCATCAAGGGATAGGATTATTCCCTTTTTTACAGAATTTTTTTTTTAAGATTTTTACAGGCCGGTCAATCAGGGATTAAAAACCATCTTTTTACCATCGGTAATTTTACCTATTATTCCCGCTTTAATACCGGCATTCACTAATTTTTCCAACAAAGTTCCTGCATATTCAGGGGCTATGCTTATTAAGAGCCCTCCGGAAGTTTGCGCATCTGAAATTACCATCTTTTGTAATTCACTGAGGGAATTATTCCAGCTTACAAATGGGTTTACAAAGTTCAAATTATTTAGGGTTCCCCCGGGAATGTAGCCTTGCGCACCTAAATTCATAACCCCCTGCAGAAGCGGGATTTTTTGAAATGATATTTCTGCTCCCACATGCGATGCCCTGCACATTTCATTCAAATGACCGGCAAGTCCGAATCCCGTTATATCTGTGCATGCATTAACAGGAAACTGTATCATAATCTCGCTGGCTGTTTTATTCAGACTTCTCATGTTTTGATACAAAACATCCTTTTGATTATCATCCAGTTCACCTCTTTTCAGGGCAGTGCTCAATATTCCGGTGCCTATTTTTTTAGTGAGAATGAGTGTATCCCCAATCTGTGCCCCGGAGTTCCTTACAATTTTTTCAGGATGTATGATACCGGAAATAACCATTCCGAATTTGGGTTCATTATCCTCAATGGTATGTCCTCCCAAAATACTGATACCTGCTTCATCACAAACCTCTTTAGCACCCGACAGAATTTCTGTTAATGCATCAATGGGAATTCTCCCGGTAGGGAATCCTACGATGTTGAGTCCAAAAAGTGCTTTTGCCCCCATTGCATAGATATCGCTTAGTGCATTGGCTGCCGCTATGGCTCCAAACTGAAAAGGGTCATCAAT
The DNA here is from genome assembly GCA_965369105.1 of uncultured Bacteroidales bacterium. GTDB lineage: Bacteria > Bacteroidota > Bacteroidia > Bacteroidales > JAGLSB01. The sequence continues at coordinate 1,751 of CBDUPM010000578.1, forward strand.
TACAGGGGTGAAAAAATCGACAGACTGAACGATGGCTGCTTCATTGCTAATTCGGTAAACTGCTGCGTCATCCGAATTTTCGGATCCCAGGAGAATATCCGGATGGTCAGGAGGAGAAAAGTTCTTCAATACCTCATTTAATATTTTTGGAGATATCTTACAGGCACATCCCAGTCCATGCGTAAATTCAGTTAATTTAATTTTTTCAGAACGAATCTTTGTTACCGGAATTTCAGGTGACCTTAATTCTTTAATTTTGGTAATTAATTCATTGGAGGCCACTTCTATTTCTTCAGGAGTAGTCTTTTTTCCGGTTGAAAGGCGGATTGTTCCCAATGCAAGTTCCGGACTATGGCCTATCGCTTTTAAAACATGGGAATAGCTTATTTCTTCAGCATGACATGCAGCTCCGGCAGATGCAGCCACCTCTTTAAGTCCGGAAAGCAAAAGTGAAACATCAATACCCGGAATGGTGATATTCAATGTATTTACCAATCGTTTTTCAGGATGACCGTTTAGGATGATATCCGGGATTTCCTTTTGAATATTGCGG
>CBDUPM010000579.1:0-2300 GCA_965369105.1 uncultured Bacteroidales bacterium
AAAGATGGAATATTCGCTTACTCCGGCCTCTTGCAATAATTGCTTTAGTTCAGGCCAGATTTCATTATGTCGCTTTATATATTCTTTCTTCTGTCCGGGATTCAATTGCATTTTAAAAGCTAATCTTTTCATCATTCTTCTATTAAATTGAAAGTTGATTTTTTATATGATTCTGAAGAACTTCCTATTCTTACCTCAAACCTTCCTTCTTCTGCTTTTTTAGTCATATCTAACCCGGTAAAAGCAAGCATATCCGTTGTAATATCAAATGTGACCTTCCTGATTTCACCGCTGGCAAGTTCAATTTTTTCAAATCCCCTGAGTTCCTGCATGGGTCTTACCACAGAACCATAATGATCTTTTATATACAACTGAACCGTCTCTTTCCCTTTTTGATTACCTGTATTTTTGACTTCAACACTAACGCTGATTTTTCCATTTGGTGTTAAAATGGTATCTGACAGATTCAAATCAGAATATTCAAAATCGGTATAACTTAATCCAAAGCCAAATGGATAAAGTGGGATATTATTTGCAAAGAGATAACCCTTCTTATAATTAATTTCCTTTTGGCTGTAGTGGAAGGGAATTTGTCCTATGGAGCGGGGAACGGTAACAGGCAATTTACCTGAAGGGTTTACTTTGCCAAAAAGTACCTCAGCAATAGCCAGATTTCCCTGTTCGCTCAGATCCCAGCAATCCAAAATAGCATCCGCTTCTTCAGCAAATGTATTAATTGAAAGGGTTCTGCGATGTTTCAGAACCACGACAACGGGTTTGCCTAGTTTTTTGAGTTGTAGCAATAATTCGTCCTGCATACCTACCGGGTCAATATTATCCCGATCTCCCAGGGCGTTGTTGAAGAATCCCTCTTTTGCTGTATACTCATCGCCACCAGCAAAGAGGAAAACAATATCAGCCTGTCTTGAAATATTTAGAATTTTTTGTATTCCCTGTTTCTGTTCCCTTTCTGTACTTATTTCAGGAATAGCACGTGCTTCATTCGTTAAACTAAAACCTTTTTCTTCCACAAACTGAACATTTTCACCCGTGACCATTTCAAAATCACTTTTTACTCCGGCCGTAATCAGCGGCCCAACCAAAGCCACTTTCATTTTATCCGTGGCCAATGGTAGCAAATTGTCATTTTTTAACAAAATAATGGACTCTCTGTCTGCATCCTGGGCGAGGGACAAATGTTTCTCAGAACGAATTTCTTTGCCTGCCATTTCCACATTTTTAAAAGGATCGTCGAACAGGCCCAGGATAAACTTGGTTCTTAAAACTCTGCGAACAGAGCGGTCAATATAGACCATAAGATCCGGATCATCATTTACCATCTCAGGCAGAAGGGCATATGCATCTTCTGCATATAAATCGACATCCACACCGGCTTTAAGTCCAAGAAGAACTGCCTCTTCCGGTGTTTCTGCTACTTTCATAAAATAGTGTAATCGCCCAACATCGTTGGCATCAGAAACTACATAACCTTCAAAACCCCATTGATCGCGTAAAACTTCTGTTAACAACCAAGGATTTCCATGACTTGCGACTCCGTTGATATCACCATGAGATGCCATAAGTCCAAGTGTTTTTGCTTCCATGACAGCAGCCTGAAAAGGGGGGAATATTTCATCGATTAATGTTCGGGGAGAAATCTCGATGGAGGCAAAATTTGTTCCACCGGCAACCTGGGCATAAGCTGCGAAATGTTTCACAACTGCTCCAATATGAGTGCTTTTTAATCCTTCATAATCTCCCTGAAGACCTGTTATGGCACTGATTATCATTTCTGTAGTCAGGTAGGTGTCTTCACTAAATGCTTCACTCATCCTGCCAAAACGCGGATCCCGGACTATATCGGCTTCGGGTGAATGAGTCAAATGCAAACCCCTTAAACGTGCTTCCCGGCCTGTAGCATCATACACTGTCTTAACCAATTCCCTGTTAAATGTAGCTGCCATATTGATCGGTCGTCCAAAACTGGTACATCCCATGGCATCAACTCCGTTATATGATTCAGTTACAAAAAATGCGGGTATTCCGAGTCTGTTATTCTCCATGATATACTTTTGCAGCTGATTATTCAGATTAGCAGATCTTGAAGGAGAGTAATGCTCTCCCGGATTTTTAATACCTCCAATGCCAATCTTTAATTTCTCAGAAACGATTTCTGAAAGCTCCAGTTCTTCCATATCATTTAGTTCAACTCCTATTTGGGCATGAAACATTCTCATCTGAGCAACTTTCTCTTCCAGAGTCATGCGAGCAAGTAAATCTTCCACCCTATCCCCAATAGC
>CBDUPM010000580.1:0-2271 GCA_965369105.1 uncultured Bacteroidales bacterium
TAATCGGGGCTAACTTTTGGGTTGGTTTTTAACTATCGTTACCGAACTCTGTCGTTCCTGTTTATGCCGGGGGCAGGGCCCTCCAAATCTCTCAGGCCTTTACCCACATTGCGCTGAGGCGCAAGTGGTCGAATACTTATTATGTATGCCTTTCATATCATCGGATTTATGTTTGATTACCTGGTTTCCTGACCCTGGAAGGGTCCAACAATAATAGCCCCGGATGAGCCACCAGGCGAAATCCGGGGTTAAAGGACGTCGTGTTCTCACCGCCTCTTTTCGCCAATAAAAAATGCACCGGCTTTTCACCGGCGGAATGGCAGGAATAAAATAGCAATTCATAACAGACCTGCCAATAAAAGAAGGTCAAGCCTAACCAATACAAACCAAAATCACAACTCCGAAAAATGTATAGAAATAAAATAGGAAGAGTACTGATCGTTGATTTTTTCAAATTTGTAAGCAACCGGATTTCCTGAAATCTTGGCCATCTCAATGATTCCGAGTCCGGCGCCTCCTTTTTCCGAAAATTCCCCGTTTGAAATAGTCTGGCGGTATAAAAGCTTCAATCCGTCCAGATCGGCTTTATTGATGATATCCAGCTTTTTTTTAAGTTTGGGGATATGTTCATTTTTGATGGGATTCAGGCATTCAATCCAGTACTCCTCCTGGATGCGGTCGATCCTGAATGCCGGAATGCACGAGCGATTTATAAATTCATCATGGTGAAACTCATCGCTGTACTTATAGATGTTTTCCAGGGCTTCAATCATTACCGAAAGGATTCGTTTGTATATGGCAACATGAATACCCTTTTCAGACATTTGATACTTGAGCATGGTAAGCAAGCGACCTATAGTGCTGAACGTCAGGTGTCCTTCGTACAAAATAATATTCTCCCTTTCCTGCATGAACTGCTTATTTTTATTAAAGTAAATAAAATTATAATAACTTAATATTAAATAAGTCTCAATTATTCATTTATAGAGTTTTCATAGCCCTCATCTATTAAAAGATCCCCCGTTTGATAGGCTTCAACTGCAAGCCTGTCAGCCCTTTCATTTTCAGGGATATTGGAATGACCTTTTACCCAGATTAATTCTACGTTATGTTTTCGATAAAGTTCCAGAAATTTTAGCCACAAATCAGGGTTTTTTTTCTTTTTAAAATCTTTTTTCTCCCATTGGAATACCCATTCCTGGTTTACAGCTTCTGAAACGTACTTGGAATCAGTGTAAACCTTTACCTTTGCATCTTTCCATTTAATAGCTTCAAGTGCTTTGATAACCGCAAGGAGTTCCATACGGTTGTTGGTGGTCCTGCGATAGCCCTGTGAAATTTCTTTTCTTAATTTCCCCAGTTTCATAACTGCTCCCAGTCCGCCAGGACCCGGATTTCCACTTGCTCCTCCGTCGGTGTAAATAATAATTGTCCTGTCTGCCATGGATTTTTAATAATTTCTAAATATAAGCCTTAATTTTTAAGCTAAAAAAAAGCCACAGATTCACAGATTAATATGCCTGTGAATCCATGGCAAATATTTTAAACTTAAATAAGAAATTCTTTAATTCATTACTTTCATTTCATCTACCAGGTGGCCCGCTCCTGCATACTCATCAATTACAAATAAAACAAAACGAATATCCACGTTAATACATTTTTGTAATTCCGGTTCAAAGGCGACATCACCGCTCATCGATTCCCAGTTACCATCAAAGGCTATGCCTATCAGCTCTCCTTTGCCATTAATAACCGGACTTCCTGAATTTCCTCCTGTAATGTCATTATTGGTGGTAAAACATACATTCAATACCCCCTCAGTATCATATCGGTCAAAATCCTTTTCAGCAATCATTTTGCTGAGTTTTTCACTAACTACAAATTCAGGATTGGTAGGATCTTCTTTTTCAATAATCCCATCAGTGGTGGTAAAATAAGAATAATAAACGGCATCCTTTGGTTTGTAATCACCTACTTCTCCATAAGTTAATCTTAATGTGGAATTCGCATCAGGATAGTATTTAGTGTCAGGATTCATTTCCATTTGTCCCATGATCCATAACCGGGCTCCTTGTTCAACTTTAGCGTCGGCTGAAGCAGACATAGCATCATACCCAAAATAGGATTCAATAAAAGACATGGTCATATCAATCCCGGGATCTTTCTGAAGGGTTTTTAACTTTGGATCATCCAGGAAAGCAAAAAGCTTTTCTTTGGAGGTAAGGATAGATTTACTGAAATACTTATCAATATACTTATCGAGCTTTGAAA
>CBDUPM010000581.1:0-2267 GCA_965369105.1 uncultured Bacteroidales bacterium
ACCAGCCATGCACAAATTCCTGGTTTTCAGTTCGTCCTTCACCAGGTCAAATCCATGGAGGACCATTCTTTCAACGATTTCTTCCGTAACTTTTTGAATTGCATAGGCCAGGTTGCAATGATGCTGACCGGTTTCCTCCTTTTCACTTTTCCGTTCAAAGCCGAAAAGTTTTTTCCATTTTCTATCCGGTACCATTCTTAATCCGGTAGCATAAGAGAAATACGCAGGATTTAGCCAGAGCGAACCGTCTTCCTTTGCGTCAATAAGTTCATTCCTGATTATTTTTTCAAATTCGAGGGTTTGCGGATCATCCGGTATACCATAGGGGGCGAGTCCCATAAGCTTGTATTCTCCTGAATTTACCCGAAATCCAAGAAAGTATGTAAAGGCTGAATACAGAAGACCCACTGAATGAGGAAAATGTAATTCTTTCAGGGAACTAATTTGATTTCCTTTCCCATACCCAATAGAAGCTGTACTCCATTCCCCTACTCCATCTATCGTAACAATTAAGGCTTCTTCAAATGGAGATGCGAAAAAAGCACTTGCTGCATGCGATAAATGATGCTCTGAAAAAAGAAGAGATTGTTTTTCGAAATCAACATTCCCGATTTTTTGCAATTCTTTTTTCAAAAGACTCTTGAGGAATAGTTTTTCTTTTATCCAAACCGGAATGGATGTAACAAAGGAAGCAATTCCTTTGGGCACATAATTATAATAGGTTTCCAAAAGCCTCTCAAATTTCAGAAAGGGTTTGTCGTAAAAAACAAAATGATCAATTTCATCCATATCCAGTCCCGATTCTTCGAGGCAATACCGGATGGCATTTACGGGAAAGCTGGAATCATGCTTCTTACGTGTAAAACGTTCTTCCTGGACAGCTGCAATAATTTCTCCGTTTACGAGCAAACTGGCAGCTGAATCATGATAAAAAGCGGATATTCCCAGGATATTCATTTAGTTGGAGTTGCGTTTGATTGGATTGGCATTGGATATATTCCGAAATCGAAATTCACAAATTTTCTTATAATTTCAGGAAAACAAATATAGAAATTTTTTCGAAGTAATAATTCTGCAAGAGCATCCCGGAATTGGGTATTTGAACCGATTAATTCATTCTTTTTACAGACATCACTCCTTTGACCTTTTCCAGTTTTTTCTGAAGAACATTCAGATGGGTGGTATCTCTAACAAACAAATGAATGTTTCCTTCGAACAAGCCATCCCGGCTATCCATTGAAAAGGAACGCATATTTACTTTCAGGTCTTTGGAAATAACCTCAGAGATATTACTTACCAGTCCAATATCATCAATCCCGGTAATCCTGATAGAAGCCAAAAAATGTCTTTCGGCATCTGATACGGTCCATTTTGCCGCAACCACCCGGTAGCCATAACGGGTAATTAATTCCTGGGCATTCGGACAATTTACCCGGTGAATTTTAATACCGGAACTTACGGTTACAAAACCGAATACCCTGTCTCCGAAAATTGGATTACAACATTTTGCCAGCTGGTAATCCACCCCGGACACTTTTTCATCGATGATTAAAAAATCAGGACTTTCCCTAACCTGACTTTTCTGAACCAGTTTTTCTAAATCTTCCTCTTCAACAGGTATTGCCTTTCCTTCAAGCGGTTTATTATCTTTTTTCAGAATTTCCTTTATTTCAAGCAGATCGATTTTTCCAATGGCAATATCATAATAGAGTTCAATAGCATCATTGTATTTATAATGCTTTAATAATTTTCGTATAAGCGGATCGCTGTATTCCAGCTTCCAGTTTTTAAATCTTCTTTTTAAAATTTCCTTGCCATTCTCAACTTCCTTTAGCTTTTCCTCTTTGAGGGCAAATTTAATTTTTGATTTCGCTTTGGAGGTGACAACAAAATTCAGCCAGTCTATATTTGGTTTTTGGGTTCTGGACCTCAGAATTTCGATCTTATCCCCATTTTGAAGTGCATATCGAATGGGTTTATTTACCCCATTAACTCTTGCCCCGGCACAACTTGATCCCACATCGGTATGAATATCAAAAGCAAAATCCAGAATGGTTGATCCCTCCGGAAATTTTTTAAGATCCCCATTCGGAGTAAATACAAAAATTTCTTTATTCTCAAGTGATAATTTTAAATCATCAATCACATTGAGAGCATCACTTTCAGGATTATCTAGAAGTTCCCTGACCTTCACCAGCCATTCGTCCACTGCTGCTGCCCCATCAATTCCTTTGTATTTCCAGTGGGCAGCCAGACCTTTTTCTGCA
>CBDUPM010000582.1:0-2254 GCA_965369105.1 uncultured Bacteroidales bacterium
AATCCAGAATATACCCTAATCCTTCAAATGGCAGCATTCAAATTGAATTGGCTGGTTACAAAGATCAAAATTACCATCTCCGGATTTTAAACAGTTTGGGCGCATTAGTTTTAGAAAAAACCGGTGAGATTTCCGGGCCGGTCATCCACCTGGATTTACTAAATCAAAAAAACGGATTGTATTTTGTGGAATTAAAAACAAAAGATAAAACAGAACAATTCAAGCTATTACTGATAAATCAATAATACCGGTTCTGGTTTTTGAAAAACAGGAATCAATGGATAATAAATGAAAGGAAATCAGTTTTATCTTCTAATAAGCTTTAGCATAGAGTACTTTATATTTTGCATCCTTTCCTGAGAAAACATCCTTTTTTCCTTCGGCATTATTATCATCCAGCGGAATGCATCGAATCGTAGCCTTCGTTTGTTGTTTTATAGCTTCTTCTGTTTCCACGGTTCCGTCCCAAAAGGTTGAGATGAATCCCGATTTATTTTCAAGGATTTCAGTAAATTCCTCCCAGTTGCTTACTTCATGGGTGTTTTCAGATCTGAAATTCAAAGCTTTATTATAAATGGAGGATTGGATTTCTTCCAGTAGGGAAGAAATATATTCACTTATTCCTTCCTGTGGAACAACGGTTTTTTCAAGTGTGTCGCGGCGTGCCACCTCAATGGTGCCATTTTCCATATCCCTTGCTCCCAGGGCAAGACGTACAGGAACGCCCTTGAGTTCATATTCAGCAAATTTCCATCCGGGTTTATGGGTATCCCGGTTATCAAATTTCACACTGATATTTTTTTCCTGGAGTTCTTCTTTAATTTTATTGGCCAAACCGGAAATTTCTGCCAGTTGTTCTTCTTTTTTATAAATAGGAACGATAACCACCTGTATGGGGGCCAGTTTTGGTGGTAATACCAGTCCATGATCATCGGAATGAGCCATGACGAGGGCTCCCATTAACCGGGTGGATACTCCCCAGGAAGTTGCCCATACATATTCCAGTTTTCCCTCTTTGCTTGTAAATTGAACATCAAAAGCTTTGGCAAAATTCTGTCCAAGAAAATGAGATGTTCCGGCCTGTAGTGCTTTTCCATCCTGCATTAATGCTTCTATACAATAGGTATCGATTGCCCCGGCAAATTTTTCATTTTCTGATTTTAGTCCCTTCACTACCGGAACCCCCATGAAATTTTCAGCAAAATTTTCATAAATATCCAGAATTTTCCGGGTTTCCTCTATAGCTTCTTCCATAGTTGCATGGGCTGTATGACCTTCCTGCCATAAAAATTCTGCTGTTCTGAGAAATAACCGGGTTCTCATTTCCCAGCGGACAACGTTGGCCCATTGATTGATTAAAAGAGGCAAATCCCTGTACGATTGTATCCAGTTCTTATAGGTATGCCAGATAATGGTTTCTGATGTAGGCCTGATGATAAGTTCTTCCTCCAGGGCTGCATCCGGATCAACCATAATTCCCCCGTTCACCTCATCATTTTTCAGTCGATAATGAGTCACCACGGCACATTCCTTTGCAAACCCTTCTACATGAGATGCTTCTTTGCTAAAAAAAGATTTAGGAATAAAAAGGGGGAAATAGGCATTTTCATGTCCGGTGTCTTTAAACATTTTATCCAGTGCAGCCTGCATCTTTTCCCATATGGCATAGCCATAAGGTTTAATTACCATGCAACCTCTTACTGCAGAATATTCTGCTAAATCTGCTTTAATAACCAGGTCATTATACCATTTGGAATAATCTTCTTCCCGGGATGTGAGTACTTTTGCCATCTATTGAAAATCCTTATTAATGAAAATTTTTATGCCGGATAATAACTATCCGTAATACGCGTGAAAAGTGAAGCACAAAATAAAGGAATAATCATGAAACTGGAAAATGATTATATCTTTATTATCTGATTAATATGTATAATAAAAAGTTATTTTCCCGGCGAATCACTAAAATATCAGAATATTGTTTTATTTTGGTAATTCATTTTCCTCAAATGTTAAAGTATCTGAGTTTTGATAGTTTGGTACAGTATTTGTTTTTCTAACAGTAAATGTTAAAAAAGCTTAAACCTATAATCAAGCCAGGAGGGTTAATCATGAAAAAAACAATAAATACATTAGTCTTAGCGACCGTTCTCCTCGCTTCATGCAACAGCGGTTTTTATGCGAGTACAAATAATATCGATGATGCTTATTTTGTACCTTCAGATGAAACAACAGCTAATGCTGAGCAGGTTACAAC
>CBDUPM010000583.1:0-2250 GCA_965369105.1 uncultured Bacteroidales bacterium
GGAAATCCTCCTCAAAAGGTGATGGTAGATGAGGACATTGAAGTAAAATATCAAGACCCGGATTTTAGTTTTCAGTCATTTGAAAAAAAACTGGAAAATGTATTGCAACTCGAATCTGTTGCTTGTAAGGATTGGCTTACCAATAAGGTTGACCGTTCCGTTACAGGTAAAATAGCAAAACAACAATGCGCCGGAATTTTGCAGTTACCTTTGAATAACCTGGGAGCAATGACCCTAGATTACAGGGGTGAAAAAGGCTATGCCACCTCCCTGGGTCACGCCCCTGCAGCCGGGCTTATTAATCCGGAAGCAGGTTCTGTTCTTTCAATATCGGAGGCACTGACAAATATTATATGGGCTCCTCTGACCCATGGGATAAAAGGTATTTCCCTTTCAGCCAACTGGATGTGGCCTTGCAATAATCCGGGTGAAGATGCCCGCTTGTATCGTGCGACAAAAGCTGCAAGTGATTTTGCAATAGCACTTGGAATCAATATTCCTACCGGTAAGGACTCTCTTTCCATGACTCAAAAGTATAAAGATGATGTCGTTTATTCTCCGGGAACAGTTATCATATCGGCCGCTGCCGAGGTTAGCGATGTAAAAAAAATTATTGAACCGGTTTTAGAACCCCTGCCCGGAACAAAAATTATCCATATTGACCTTTCAGGAATGGAATGTACCCTGGGTGGCAGCAGCTATTCCCAGGTAAATAATAAGTTAGGTGAATCAGCGCCAGGCGTTAGCGATCCCGCTTATTTTGTAAAAGCCTTCCATCTCATTCAGGAAATGATAAAGGAAAATAAAATACTATCCGGACATGATATCTCTGCAGGTGGATTGATAACCGCTCTCCTGGAAATGTGTTTTTCAACTGAAAATTCAGGAATGGAGATAGACCTCTCAGAGCTTAAAGACCAGGATCTAACCAAAACCCTGTTTGCTGAAAATCCGGGTCTGCTCATCCAGACTGACAGTCAGGATTTAATAAATGATCTGATCGAAAACAATATCAGACACAGAGTCCTTGGAGAAGTCATGAATAGTGGCCATTTAAAAATCAAACATTCCAAATCCAATCTCATACTACCGGTTGATAAATACCGCGATATCTGGTACCACACTTCTTTCCTGCTGGAGAAAAAACAAAGTGGAGTCCAACATGCTGAAGCCCGGTACCAAAACTATAAAAATCAGGCCCTGAAATATCATTTCGGAGATTTTTCAGGTAAAATGAAAAGCTATGGTATTGATCCTGACCGAAAGACCAGGTCAGGTATTCAGGCAGCTATAATCAGGGAAAAGGGGGTCAATGGTGACCGTGAAATGGCATATGCCATGTACCTGGCCGGGATGGACGTTAAAGATATTCATATGACCGACCTGATCAGCGGTAGAGAAAATCTTAGCGATGTAAACATGATCGTTTTTGTAGGTGGATTCTCAAATTCGGATGTGCTGGGTTCAGCCAAAGGCTGGGCCGGAGCTTTTAAATACAATGAGAAAGCACGACTTGCACTTGAAAATTTTTACAAACGTAAAGACACATTGAGCCTTGGTGTTTGCAACGGTTGCCAGTTAATGGTTGAGCTAAATCTGGTCTATCCGGGCCATGTAAACAAGCCTGTAATGCAACATAATTCTTCGGGTAAATTCGAATCATCCTTCCTCAATGTAGACATCCTTCCAAATGATTCCGTTATGCTAAAATCCTTATCGGGTTTGAGCCTGGGAATTTGGGTCGCCCATGGAGAGGGTAAATTTGACCTGAAAGGAGCTGAAAAGGAGTATTCACTGGTAATGAAATACTCCCAAAAGGAATATCCCGGAAATCCGAATGGATCCACCTACTCCACTGCCGGACTAGTTTCTCACGACGGAAGACATCTTGCCATGATGCCCCATCTTGAAAGGGCTTTTTTACCCTATCAGTGCGCACATTATCCGGCTGAAAGAAAAAATGATGAAATAACTCCCTGGATAGAAGCATTTGTGAATGCAAGAGAATGGATAAAAGCAAAATTATAAAAGGGTAAATGGGAACAGGAGTCAATAAAATCTGGTTAGGTATTGAATTTGTCCTGCTGTTTTTCGGAATACCTCTGCTTCTTTTAGGTTCCGTAATTACACATCCTTCTTCGATATTAATCCCACTCCTATTCGGGATCTTCCTGATTCTGCGCTACCGGACTGACTTTAAATTTTATGAACTGAGGGTTTTTAAAATTCCAAAGAAAATACTATTAAAAC
>CBDUPM010000584.1:0-2248 GCA_965369105.1 uncultured Bacteroidales bacterium
TTCCTGGTTGTGAATACTCAGAATGTTATCAGTATTATTATGATTCTCACGAAAATATTGAAAAAGCTTTTCAGAAACTGAGTATGAAGCATGAGGAACAAGGGAAGCAGATAAACGATACTCATTTTTAGCTGTTTCTAAAACGGCTGTTCCATTCTCATAACACTTACCTGCTTCATCATTATTCATATTGAATATTTCAATAAAGCTGTGATAAAAAATTTTACTTTGTGATTTGATCTTGAAACTATCTGGCTTGTTTGAAATATCCCCTACAGCTACTATGCCTTCTCTTTTCATCTCCAGGTCTGCCTTTGCTATGGCTTCCTCTGTTTCTTTTATCCCTGATTTCCGACTTGTAACCACGGAATAAATAAATTGATCAAGACCGATCCCTTCTTCTATTAATCCTTTCATATGGGATAATTCAATATGGCAGTGTGCATTGATAAATCCCGGACAAATTATTCCATTATGAAACTCAATATTCGCCTGCTCCCTGAGATTGCCCCCGGTATCAGTCAAATTTATTATTTCACCTTTTTCACTTACTTCGAGGATTGCATTTTTTAAAAACCCCCTGTGGGGAGAATATATATAATTAGCAGATAACTTTCTCATTTATTGAAAAATAGTAATTGGGCAACCATCACAGGACCTCTGTAGAATTGAGCGTATCAACAAGCCCATCATTTATTTTATTTTTTTCAGCTTCCAGCAGTTTATCCAATCGCATATTTAATTTCAAAAGAACTTCATCGTATATTTCCTTATATAAATCCGGCCTCCGGGTATAAGCGGCAACCGTACTGTCAAAATCAGCTTTGCTTATACGGTGTTTTTCAAAAATATTTGAATAGAGATCAAGGGAGTCCCTTTGATTGTATTTTCTGAAGTATCCGGGGCTGTTGGTTATTGCATCCATCATGTGGATATCTATAAGAATCTCCGTAAATACTTCCTTCTTTATAAGGTCTTTATTCCTGATTTTTGTGGGATCGTCGGAGCAGGCCTGGAGAAAAAAAACGGAAAGAATTATAAGAAAAGAAAACTTTGGCATTTTTTCTTTCAAAGATAAGATTAATGTTTCAATATCTATTTGATATCATTAAACCGGTAACCGATCATGATCTCGTGGGTTCCGGAATTAAACTTTCTCAGATCAGTTGTTCCTATATCATATGCATAACCAAAATAGAATTGTTCTTCATAAATATAACCCAGAAGAACCGAAATAGCATCTTTTAGTCGGTATGACAGGCCACCCCATACCATATCCTGGTAAATAACCCTTGAACTAATATCAAATTGATATGCTTTGGGAGCCGTTCCTTTCATAATTATAGAAGGTTCGACCACAAAGTCCCGGTTAATTACATATTTATATCCACCGGTAAGGTAAAAATGTGATTTTAAGCGATTCAATCCTTCATCATTATTCCCTTCAAAAAATTTTAATTTATTATTGAAAAGCTGACTAACAGAAAATCCGGCATACCAATCTTCTGCATAGGCATAAAATCCAATGGAAGCATCAGGCACATAGCTACTGTATACTACAGGTTGAATGGCAAGATCACTAATATCTTTGGTTGTTAACTGGGCCCCGTCAAGTTTGTATTGCATTAATCCCATTGAAATGCCTCCCGAAATCCTTATATCCCTGCTAATTTCAATATTATAAGCATAAGATCCCGTAATTCCTGTTCGGCTTGTGGGTCCTGTTACATCGGTATAAAGGGTGCCACCAAAACCCATGGGAAGCCTTCCATGGGGGCCATATATGCTCAAGGTGTTGGTGAGAGGCGGATCTGTTAAGCCAACCCACTGGAAGCGGTGATTAGACCGAATCTGGTAATAGTCCTTTGTTCCTGCAACTGCAGGATTAATAACAAAATCATTGAGCATATATTGGGTAAAATGCGGTGATTGCTGCCCATATACCATATTTGCAGAAATAATTAACAGGAATATATAAAACAGTCTCTTCATTTTACCTAATAATAGTTACCGGGCCTGTTAATGAGGATGCTCCTTTGTAGGGTACGACAATATAATAATAAGTGCCTACCGGGACATCCTTTCCTTTAAATGTGCCATCCCATCTTTTGTCATCTGTATATCCTACCGAACTAAAATACTTTTCTCCCCACCTGCTGTATACCTCAACCAGGATTTCAGGATAATATTCAGCATAGTCGATATCCCAAAAATCATTTATACCATCTCCATTGGGTGAAAATGCATT
>CBDUPM010000585.1:0-2244 GCA_965369105.1 uncultured Bacteroidales bacterium
AATCAGGTATCCAATGTGAGTACTCCGGATGCCAAAACTATTGCCATTCAACCCTGGGAAAAAAATATGATAGATCCTATTGAAAAGGCTATCCTGGCTGCAAATATTGGCCTGACCCCCATGAATAATGGTGAATTAATCCGGCTGAATATCCCTCCCCTGACCGAGGAAAGACGCCTTCAGCTGGTAAAACAGGTCAAAAACGAGGGAGAAAATGCCAAGGTGAGTATTCGTAATGCCCGAAGGGATGCCAACGATGAACTTAAAACCATGACCAAAAACGGCCTGCCCGAAGACGCTGAAAAAAGAGCGGTTTCCAATGTCCAGGAATTGACAGACGAGTTTACGGAGAAAATCGATAAAATTGTGGAAGCAAAAGAAGGGGATGTGTTGACGGTTTGATGTGGATGGGCAAATGGTTTGGATATGGACCCAAGTCTGAATACTCAAGGTAGTCAGGCACTTTTTTTACCTTCCTCCGGCTGTTCTTCCTCTTCTTCCAGTAAGTCCTTCAGCTTCTTTCTCAGCATTTTATTTTTGATTTCTTCCAGGTTTTCTTCCAGGCTTTTATCTGATTTATTTTCTTTGAAGCATTGACGAATTTCTACCCTTTTGCTTCGGATGCTCGAGGTAATGATATTTATGGATTTGATTTTGTTCCTCCGGAACCTCTGGATTTCTTCCGGGGAATATTTTGATTCCACATCATCAATTAAAGGTTGTATCAGGCAATCGCATTTGGTCTTATCTTCCTCCTCAATACAATATTTCTGCCGGAGTTCATAAAGCATAAAGTCTTCATTTCCAAGAGATAAAATCCCTCCATCCCAATAAAATAAGGCATAAAAGATAAGGCCGGCCACAATTAAAAACGCAATAAGTTTGGCCAGAAATTTTGTGACAAATTTAATGACAATCACTGCAAGGACAATTACAACCCCAAGTATGATAATATTTTCAATCTCCATATTCCGAATTATTTATAATTTGGTCTAAATTTAAGGATATATGAAATTCCATAAAGGGGAAGCACGGAATTTATATCAACATATTATTTGAAATGCAAAGATTTTTAAAATGAAAAATTCATTTATTCGGGCGTATTTAAAGAAGCTTCTGATCCTTTTGCCATGGATACTTATGGTGGTTTCTGTCGCATATCTTCTCTGTAAATATGAGTATTATAACGAGAGCCAGACAGAACATCTCTGGGGGATAATTAAACAAACCCATCAGGAGTTCAATACTTTATTATTCAACAGGTTAATGATTGGAATAGGAATTGTATATCTTGCTCTTGGATTCATTCCCTTTCATAAAAATATAGAAAAAACAAGATACTTAAACCAATTGAGCATTAGCATACTGGTGCTGGCAATTTTTTGTTATTTCACCGGACTTTTTACCCCTTTGTATGAAACCGAAAAACTGAAAATATTTGATGATAAAGTTAGTCTGTGGGAATCGATTGGTTTACTGATGGAGAATGAAGAGGTCTACCTGGGAATACTGATTTTTACTTTTACCATATTGTTTCCAATCTTAAAATTTGTCTCCCTGGCCATTGACTTTATCGTTTCTGATTTTCAAAAAAGCCTCTTATTCCGGGTCCTGTATCAAATAGGGAAATTTTCCATGCTGGATGTATTTATTGTGGCTGTTCTTTTACTGAACATTCAATTTGAAAGTGTTTTGGTGGACATGAAATTACAGGGAGGGATTGTATTTTTCTCCATTTCCATCATTCTGAGCATTTTTCTTTTCGGGATGAGGAAGGAGAAGTGGGGATATGAGGGGATATAGGAAGTGGTCTCGTGGTCTCGTGGTCTCGTGGTCTCGTGGTCTCGTGGTCTCGTGGTCTCGTGGTCAAATGATGTTGGATTATGGTTCTCTATACGTCCGGGTTTTTATCCCAGGTATTCAAAAAAGTTAAAAAACTATACCGAGATATTCGTCTTTTTCCCATTAACAGTTACAACTATAATACTTGATTAAATGGAAAAAGTAAGATCATACAAAGATCTTGAAATTTGGAAAAGGTCAATGAGCTTAGTGACAGATATCTATACTTTAACTAAAAAATTTCCGGATGAAGAAAAATACGGATTAACAAGTCAATTATGTAGATCTGGAATTTCTGTTCCTTCAAACATTGCCGAAGGGTCGTCTCGAAAATCAACGAAGGAGTTAATTCATTTCTTATACATATCGAATGGATCTTTATCTGAAATCGAAACTCAGTTA
>CBDUPM010000586.1:0-2243 GCA_965369105.1 uncultured Bacteroidales bacterium
AAATTTACTATTCAGATCAATGGAAAGCTCAGATCGGATACAAACCGAATGAACTTAAAGATGAATTCGACACATGGGTTGAGCACCTTCACCCGGAAGAAAGAGCCGAAAAAATAAAAGAGGTTCAGGACTTTCTTGAAAATCCGCGTGAGTATTTTATTTTGGAATTCAGATTCAGACATAAAAACGGGACTTATCGATGGATTGCCAACAAAGCAGCATGTGTGAAGGATGAAAACGGGACTGTTATCCGAATGTTTGGTGCGCACAAGGATTTTACTGAAAGAAAAATGATGGAACTGGACCTGAAAAATGCCATCGAAAAAGCGGAAACAGCAAATATCTATAAAAACAATTTCCTGGCAAATATGAGTCATGAAATCCGCACCCCCATGAACGGGATTCTCGGATTTGCAGATTTATTGAGGAAGCCGGGATTGAGAGAAGAACTGAAGGAAAGGTACCTGGATATAATAAATGGAAATTCCAAGCAACTTCTTTCCCTGATTGATGATATTATAGATGTTGCCAAACTGGAAGCCAATGAAATGAAAATCATACCTTCCGAATGTTTTATAAACCAGCTATTGCAGGATTTATACCTGATGTTTACACAGATGGCCTCAGACAGACGGAAAAACGAGCTTGAAATTCTGCTTAGACTACCCGCAAAAGATAAAATTGAAATAATATATACGGATCCCCATAGAATCAGACAGATCTTATCGAATTTATTAAGCAATGCACTTAAGTTTACTGAAATGGGTAAAATTGAGTTTGGCTATGAATTAAAAAAGAATTGGATCAGGTTCTTCGTCAGGGACAATGGAATAGGAATTCCTGAAGATAAGCAGGAGTTGATTTTTGAAAGATTTCAGCAATCCAGCGAGGATACTGCAGTTAAATTCGGTGGCACCGGATTGGGACTGGCCATCAGCCTGGGACTCGCCAAACTGCTGGGTGGAAAAATGAGCCTTAAGTCCAAACCCGGTGAAGGTTCTGTATTTTATATTGATCTTCCGAAAACTATTATTAAAACCACGGGTAAAACCAATCTACAAATAAGGGAGGATAAAAAACAAGCCTTCGTAATATCCAATAAAACTATACTTGTAGTGGAAGATGAGGAACTTGTTTATGAATATATTGAGGCTGTGTTTGTCGGTCATGAAATAAAGTTTGACTGGGCAAAGGATGGTGAAGAAGCGGTTAAAATGTTCCGGGAAAACAGCAGCTATGACCTGGTTCTAATGGACCTCAGAATGCCAAGGATGGATGGCTACTCTGCAATCAGGGAATTTCTGAAAATAAATCAAAAGGTTAAAATTATCGGCCAAACGGCCTATGCCATGAGTGAAGAAATTGAAAAATGTTTGAAGGCGGGTTGTGTTGATGTAATCACAAAACCCATCAAACAGGATTTACTGATTGAAGTTGTCAAAAAACATATCTATTAACTCCCTGATTTTATTGGCTTAATAATTACTTTAAGCTTTTATTCCTGGTTTTATCCTTAATTTAGCTTTCATTAATTTGAAGTAAATAAATATATTTATAGTGTACATTTTATATATTACATCCTGGTTTTACCGGGACCTGATTAAAAATATAACTTTAATAAATCTAAACTTTAAAAAGCTCCTGTAATGAGAAATATAATTATTGCCCTGGTCATGCTTGCAGGATTTTCTTCCTGTTTAAAAAGAGAAACGCCGGAAGTTGACAATAATCTTACCCTTGCAACCCTTTATAACTATTATGCTGCTGAATATCAAGCTCTTGCTTACCAGGCCTATAATATGGCTTCCATGCGGATAATGGAAATAAATGATGAATATCCCGAAAGAAACAATCTGGCCATAGTACTGGATATAGATGAAACCATTCTTGACAACAGCCCTTATCAGGCCATGTTGATTCACCGGGAGATCAATTATGACTCCTGCTGGAATGATTGGTGTAATTCCGCTATTGCCAGACCGGTTCCGGGGGCGCTTACATTTCTGCACCTGGCTGATTCACTCGGATTTAATATTTTTTACCTCTCAAACAGGAAAGAAGATTTTGTAAAGGAAGGAACGATAGAGAACATGAAAAAATATGACTTTCCCCAAACCGGAGAAGATCATTTTCTATTAAGAACCAGCACTTCTTCCAAACAAGAAAGAAGGGAACAAATTGAAAAAAACTACGAAATCATTTTATATTGTGGGGATAACCTGGGTGATTTTTATGAAGATTCT
>CBDUPM010000587.1:0-2241 GCA_965369105.1 uncultured Bacteroidales bacterium
CTCCTGATGGTTCATTCAGGTAAATCCCGTCCGCAAAATTAACGTCCACATCAGCCCAAATCCATTTTGCCAGTTGCAGGCGCAATTCCATATCCGTACCCAGACGCCGTGTTTCGCCACTTATTTCCGTTGTTCCTTCATCACCGATAAAAACCAGTTCCTCGTCCAGGTGTAAATACCATCCTGCCATGCTCAACAAAATATTTTCGCCAATGCTTAATCTCACCCCCACTTCAGATCCTATAGCCCTGGGAAGGGTTTTCATATTGGCATGTTCAGGATCGAAATTAAGGATCTGAAGCTCCGTTTCAATCTGGTTTGATGTAAATCCCTGCCGCGTCCTTGAATATATAATTTCATTAATCCGGTTTCCCAGTATTATATCACGGGCATCATTAGAATGAAACCCTGTTCCTCCGTTCAGATAAATATCTAAATTTGAGAAAGGACTTAATACAATATTCAGATTTGGACTGAGTATAGTTGATTGCGAGTATCCGGAAGCATGGGGTAAGCCATTTCCTGCAAATCCGGGGTAGTCAAGATGATCCTGTACATCAAAAGTAAAAAAGTCGCCTCTCAATCCCATCTGAATTTTAAATTTTGGACTGAAAACCAGGTCCTCTTCAATCCAGAATGCCATATTAACCTCGGTCACTGTATGATCGGTTTGCACAGCCAATCTGCTTCTGTCCGGACTTTTCCAGAGGCTTAAATCGATATTGTCCCCGCGATAAGTTCCTCCTATTTTTGTGTTGCTTCGTATGTTTCCCAAAGCTTTATTAAAACTATATAATGTATTGATTCCTGAAATGGTACGATGATCATTTTGCTCTATCATATCTCCGTTAACCGGATCATTGAGCCAGAAAGTGAAATTGGAATAAAGCTTAAAATCATATTTTGACATGAAGGCCTGTATCATAAAATCATGATCATAACCTTCCAGAAAATGATAATCCACAGAAATATTATACCGGCCGGTGATACCCCCTTCCAGATCATCAATGGCTCCCCAGCGGGTAATTTGTCCGTTATCAATTGCTCTTTGAGGAATTTGCCCGGATGCATCCCATGCAGAAGTAAAAGCTCCGACTGCTATTCCAAGCTCACTGCGGGGCGTGATATGTGTATGAAATTTTCCGAAGATATTCATTCGGTTAAATCCCTGCGGACTTTCCACCGCTCCATCCGTAAAAGAATACTGTCCTGCAAGATAGGCACTTTGATGTTTCCCGTTTGTAGGGATTTTTAAGACGGTTGTTGCACGCGTGGTATTAAACATGCCTCCTTCCAGTTTGATCAGGTTATTATCCGGATGATCAGTGGTGGTAAGATTAACCGAACCAGCTGTTCCGAAGTTTCCAAACCTGCTGAAATAAGGACCTTTGTATACCGTCAGACCGTCAACGATTTCAGGTATTACAAAATGCATATCGGCATAACCCTGACCATGACCGTGGGTTACCATATTTACCGGTAATCCGTCAACATAAACTCCGACATCCGTCCCGTGATCCGCATCAAATCCCCGCATATAAATCTGCTCAGCCTTTCCCCCTCCGGCATGCTGGGCAATGATCAACCCGGGTACCAGCTGCAGAACATCCTGGGCAGAACGTACGGGTTTAACTTTCAGATCAAAACTTCTGATTGATTTTGACGAAGCTGCCGAAAAGGGTTGGTTTGCCTCAATCGTAACATCTGAAAGTTCTATGTTTCCCTCTTTCAGTTCAAGGTTGAACTCTTTTTTCTCCCCTTCCTTAAAATTCAATTCAATCTCTTGAGCCTCATATCCAATAAATGAGAAAATAATTGATTGTTTTCCACCGGGGATCTGATTCAACTGGTAATCGCCGTGGATTCCTGAGATGGTTCCCTTAACGGTCGATTTAAGAATAATATTTACTCCTGCAAGCCCTTCCATATTATCGGATCCGGTAACATGACCATGCAGGCTTGCGGTTTGTGAATAGGTTTGAAAGATGAGGGCTGAAAAGATAAAAAGGAATAGTAATTTTTTCATAATTACGATATTTATAAACAACTTTGGATAAGGCTTATCGTAAATTTAGAAAAAGCTAGGTAAAATCAAGACATGATTATTATGCTATAAAAGAGGATATAGTTATTTCAAAACAATTTTATCTATTTCAAGTCGAAAACTTTCCGCTTTTTTGTTTGAGATCAGAAAGGAAATCTCTTCCATTAATTTTCCCGGATAATCAGGAAGATTTGGCT
>CBDUPM010000588.1:0-2237 GCA_965369105.1 uncultured Bacteroidales bacterium
CTTTCATCATAGATATAAGGGCATTATACCATTCCCTGATATCTCTTTTTACCTCGTAGCTTTCATTGTATTGTGATATAATATGCTCGTCAACAATATGGATATCAAGCTTACACACTCTGATCATATCTTCCACCTGGAACATATAAATCAGGTATTCTGCAATATTTTCTTTTCTTTTTTGTTGAGCAATAAGCATATTATTTGTTTTTTAATTTATCCATTACTCGTCTTTCTTTTTTAGTGGGTCTGCCAGCTCCCCGGTCTCTTCTGATAAAAAAATCATCCTCCATCTGAAGTTTTTTCTTTTCTTCATCAGGGGTCTGGTCGATCAGAAAATCAGGAACCATTTTAGCGGACATCCTGTTTTTTGGGATATCTTTTACCTGGAAAGAATAATGCACCGGAGCTTTAAAGATTTCAATAAGGTCGCCGGTTTTAACCAGTTTCGAGGATTTAGCAGGAATGCCATTTAACTTCACCCTGCCTTTTTTACACATTTCTGCAGCGAGGGATCTGGTTTTATAAATCCTGACAGACCATATAAATTTATCAATTCTGGATTCTTTCACAAATACTGTCTTTTAACTTCAAAGGTAATAGCTAAAAAGAAGAAAGCGAAATCATAACAGCTATTTATAAAATCTCAGGACTTTCTAATCCGACTGGAAATTTTTTAATATATATTTTGGCCGGACGAGCCGGAAAATCATTTAGAATCATGAATTGTACCTAATTCCCCGAAAGAACCGGGACTTGGAATTTCTGAAAAGACATGCTGCAGGAATATCAATCCTGGATTTCCAGTTTGAAGCCTGTTCTGGGAATATTAACAATAGAAAGTTTATTATCATCCTTTAGAAATTTCCGGAGTTTTGTAATATAAACATCCATACTTCTTCCCATGAAATAATCATCTTCACCCCAGATATTCTTTAATGCAACTTCACGACGAACGATTTGATTTTTATTAATACAAAGCAGTCGGAGTACTTCGGCTTCTTTTTTGGTCAGTCTTCGCTGATTTTTCGGGGTCTTCAATATATAATTGGTATAATCAAACTGACTGTTTCCAATATCAAAAACCGTTGGAAGATTAGTATTTATAATGGAATATTTTGTTCTGCGAAGGATAGCTTCAATTCGTAAATTCAACTCCTCAGTACTAAAGGGTTTTGTTATATAGTCGTCTCCACCAGCTTTAAATCCAAGTAATTTATCCTTTTCCATATTCCTGGCTGTAAGGAATATGATGGGAATTTCTGTATTGTCTTTTCTGATTTCCTGTGCAAGGGTAAAACCATCCTTAAAAGGAAGCATTACATCCAGAATACATAAATCATAATTCCCGTCACGGAACTTTTCATAACCTTCATTGCCATCTTTGGCAAGGACGGTATTATAATCTTTCATACTCAGGTAATCGTTTAAAACGAAACCTAAATTGGAATCATCTTCCACCAACAATATTTTTGCTTTTTGATTTTTCATGACTGTAAATTTTAATTCTTCTCCTGGGGCAGTGATATTTCAAATTTTGTTCCTTTTCCGGGTTCGCTCTGCACTTGTGCGCGTTAATCATTTTTTTAACATAGTATAATCCTATTCCGAAACCTTTTACATTGTGAATATTACCGGTTGATACTCTGTAGAACTTATCAAAGATTAATGGAAGATCTTCTTTTTTCATTCCTATTCCATTGTCTTCAAAACTAAATTCATAATGACCATTTACATTTTTACTTTTTAGTGTTAAAACGGGTTTACCATTATTATATTTTATTGAATTTGTCACCAGGTTATTTATAATATTTGCAAAATGAATCGCATCCACTTTCACAACTGGATACCTAGCATTTAATTGGTCGATTATCTCAACATCATCCTTACAATGGTCGAGGCAAAGATTCCTGACATTGGATCTGATAAGTTCATCTAAATTATGCTCTTTCAACTCCAGATCATAAGTCTTTTTATCCAGAACGGCCATTTGCAGGACCCTCTCCACCTGGGTTTTCATTCTTTTGTTTTCATCATAAATAACCCTTGCATATTTAGCAATTCTACCAGCAGGGTCCTCTTTTTTCTCATTTAATAAGACTTCTGAAGCTAGTGATATGGTTGCAATCGGGGTTTTAAATTCATGGGTAATATTATTGATGAAATCATCCCTTATCTGCGAAATTTTCTTTTGTTTTATTATAGTTGTAATAATATAATAGATACTCAAGGCTACA
>CBDUPM010000589.1:0-2234 GCA_965369105.1 uncultured Bacteroidales bacterium
TTATATTATTTTATTCATTCCTTCATTTTCCCATTCCCTTCCCGGAGCACCTGGATAAATTCAACCTTAGCACATTATTTATCCACCGAAGTTTACGAAGGTGGAGCACTTTATTTATCCACCGAAGTTTACGAAGGTGGAGCACATTCCCTCAAAACCTAGCCCTGTATCCCCAGCAAACGATTAATCCTTCCTTTATCGAATCCGACAATTATCTCACCGTTAATATCTGTCTGCGGAACACCCTGCTGGCCACTTTTTCTGACCATTTCCTCAGCGGCTGCCTGGTTTGTGGAAACATCGATATCGGTAAACCGGATCCTGTGTTGTTTAAAATACGACTTTATGGTATTACACCAGGTACAGGTTGGCGTTGAATAAACTTTTACCCTTTTTTGGGGCGTTTCATCTTTTGCCATTTCAGAATAATACAAAGCATCTTCAAACATAGCCTTAAAATACTTTGTATCGCTGCATCCCTTGATCACATTTTTATAAATTCCCTCTTCAAACTCCAGTAATGAAGGAGCGGAATCGATTCCATACTGAGGATGGATATCGCGGGTCAGGTTTACATCCGCAAAATAAATATCTATACCTTTCGTTTCATTTACCGCTTTGGAAATGGCCTCGAAAGCGCAATCACTTTTTTCACTTCCTTTTTTATAAACCAAAAGATAAACCTTGCCTTCTTCTTTCAAAACCTTTTTCCAGTCTTCAAATGATTTAATCTCTTTCATTCTGTTCTAGTTTTTACTTCTTAAATATTCAGCTGCACTCAATGATGCGATCGTTCCGTCAGCTACAGCCGTTGTAACCTGCCTGTATTTTTTCACTATACAGTCACCTGCTGCAAAAACCCCCGGAATCTCTGTTTTCATATCAGAGTCAACAATGATTTCGTTTCTTTCATTTAATTTCACTATCCCCTGAAGCGATTCTGTATTGGGCTGGTATCCCGCAAAAATAAATACTCCGTCTGTTTTAAGTTCGCTTATCTTCCCACTGGGCAGGTGTTCCATTTTCACTTTTTTCAGGCTTCCGTTCCCCTGAAACTCCCTGAGCTCAGATTCCATGATAAAATTAATTTTCGGGTTTGCCTTTGCCTCCTCGATGGCGTGTTTAAAGGCCTGGAAATGATCAAACTGGTGGACAATTGTAATCTTAGTGGCAAATTTGGTTAAACTTACAGCCTCTTCCAGTGCAGAGTTTCCTCCGCCTACAACCACCAATTCCTTGCCAGTAAAAAATTCACCATCGCAGGTTGCACAAAATGAAATTCCCGTTCCCTTAAACTGGTCTTCGCCTGGAATATTTAAAGAGCGGGGTCTTCCACCGGGAGTAAGAATAACAGCCTTTCCGCTGAATTCCCGCCCATCTTCCAGAAGGATGGTTTTTATTTCACCCTCCAGATCATAGCTCTTTATTTTGACATTGGATTTTATTTTACAACCAAAGCTTTTTGCCTGATTTTTCATGATGGCTGCCACTTCATATCCTTTCGCGATTTCAATTCCGGGATAATTGGCAATCTCATTTGTCAGGACCATTTGTCCTCCCACAGCCCCTTCATTTAAAATCAGGGTGCTGAGTTTTGCACGTGATGAATAAATACCTGCTGTCAATCCGGCTGCACCGGCTCCCAGTATGATTATGTCGTATGTTTCGTTCATTTTTTTTGGTGACTGCCTGAGTGGGTGTGGAGGTGAGTTTGTGATCCTTTACCTGTCATTCTGTCAAATGCCTATAGCTTCATCCGGTCTCAAACTCACGATTTTTTATTTTGCAAAATATTCATCCAGAATCCCGGTAATCTGGGCATGATTCTGAATACTGGTAGTAGCTTTTACCATTTCACCGTTTTTATAGTAAACCGTAAAGGGAAGTCCCATAAATCCGCGACACATAGGAGCATTCCTGATAATACCTGCTTCCGGATTATCAAATGCCATACTGGCGAATTTCACATCTGTACGTTCCTCCTCCAGTTCTTCCATGACCTCATAAACCGGTATACACATAGGTCCCATACGACCACAGCAAACCATTACATTTTCATTTTCACTGATAATCTTTTCCAATTCATTCGCCGATACAATTTCCTGAACAGCTGTACTTAATAAATTCATTTTCTTTAATTTTAATATTTAACTTTTATTCTGATTCTATAATTCCTTTTATGATGCTTTGGTCCGAAACCAGCGTCCCTTCAATAAATTCTTCCAACAATTCTT
>CBDUPM010000590.1:0-2229 GCA_965369105.1 uncultured Bacteroidales bacterium
CTTCCGGATTACCAGCTGATGTAATTAAAAAAATTAACGCTTGCAAAAATGAGATAATTTCTATCGATATTCCTTCCGGGCTATTTGGGGAGGATAACCGAAATAATAATTCCGATACCATTGTAAGGGCTGATTTTACCATCACATTTGAATTCCCCTTTCTTTCCTTTTTCTTCCCGGAAAATGCTGTTTATACGGGAAAATGGAAGGCTGTTTCCATTGGTTTGCATCCGGAATCAATAAATAAAACACCGGCGGATTATGAGCTGGTAGACAGAAAAATTGCATCGGCATTACACATTCCAAAGTCAGATTTTTCTCATAAAGGAAACAATGGACATGCTTTAATTATTGCTGGCTCATACGGAATGATGGGAGCGTCAGTACTTGCCACAAAGGCATGTATACGGTCCGGTGCCGGACTGGTAACGGCTCATATTCCACGATTTGGTTATAATATTATTCAAACCAGTCTGCCCGAAGCATTAGTTTCATTAGATCAGTCAGATATTCTTTTTAGCGGGGTAGATTCGACAGAGAAATTTTCAGCTATTGGAATGGGTCCCGGACTTAACACAAAACCTAATACTTCAAAAGGAGTTTTGAGGATTATAAAGGAAGCAAAACAAGCCCTTTTAATCGATGCCGATGCTCTTAATATAATATCTCAGGACAGATCCGTTTTAGGAAAACTTCCTCAGAATACGATCCTCACTCCTCATCCGGGGGAGTTTGACAGACTTGCCGGTAAATCAGAATCGGGCTATGAACGGCATTTAAAACAGAAAGAATTATCTGAAAAATATAAACTTATAATTATCCTGAAAGGGCATAACAGCATAATTACCTTACCTGATGGAAAGTCTTATATAAATTCAACGGGAAATCCCGGTCTTGCCACAGGAGGCAGCGGGGATGTGCTAACAGGGATTATTACCTCTCTTCTTGCCCAGGGATATACACCGAAAAATGCAACGATACTTGGTGTTTATGTTCACGGACTTGCTGCAGACCTGGCTCTGGAAAATCAAAGTTTTGAAAGTCTGACGCCAGGGGATGTGATTGAATATTTAGGAAGGGCGTTTAAAAGACTGAAATCATCCTGATTATCTGTGAAAGAAAATGAATGCCAATATTCGCTAGAGTACCACGAAGGGTCGACTGAAAATTAAAATTTACTTTTTTTAACTTAAAAGTCCGGTTATTTTATATTCACATGCCTTTCCGCATGATATGAACTCCGGACCAGAGGACCACTTTCAACATAGCTGAATCCCATTTTGAGTCCAGTATCCTTAAACCTGGCAAATACAATTGGTTTTACATATTCAATCAGTTGGGTATGCCTTTCAGAAGGAGGTAAATACTGCCCGATGGTTAAGACTTTTACACCTACAGAATAAAGGTCTTCCATGGTTTTTATAACTTCCTCTTCTTTTTCACCCAGGCCAAGCATAAATCCGCTTTTTGTAATCACACCCGATTTGGAGATGTAACGCAATACTTCCAGACTTTTTGCATAGGTTGCAAGGCTCCTGATTTTAGGACTTATTCTTTCGACGGTCTCAATATTGTGAGATATTACCTCCGGTTTCTTATTGATAATTATATCCAGTAATTGGTGGTCATTGTTGAAATCCGGAATTAAAACTTCCATGGTTAAACCAGGATTTTCTTGTTTTACAAGCTTAATAGTTTCAGCCCATATCCCTGCTCCCTGGTCAGGTAAATCGTCCCTGGCCACCGAGGTAATTACCGCATGTTTTAATTTTAATTCCCTGATCGTTTTACTCAGCCGCCCGGGTTCACCATGGTCAACAGGATCTGGTTTCATGGCATCTACAAAACAAAAACGACAATTCCGGGTGCATTTATCACCCAAAATCATAAAAGTGGCAGTTCCGGCACTCCAGCATTCTCCTTTGTTCGGACAATTTCCACTTTCACAAATGGTGTTGAGCTCCTGAGTGGAAGCCAGGTTTTTTACTTTGGAATAATCTTTACCATGAGGAAGAGGAACTTTCATCCATCCGGGTAGTCGAAGGGTATCGTTTTTAAGACTCATTACCTTACTTTTTAAAATCACCAAACAATTATGAACATGCTATGTTTATTCATTTCCGGAATTTAACAAATTTGTTCTCCAATTATTGATTGGACTAATTTTGCAAAAAATGACAAAACTGCATAAAATATTGAAAATCAGGAAACTGACGAATAACACTCGGG
>CBDUPM010000591.1:0-2224 GCA_965369105.1 uncultured Bacteroidales bacterium
GATATTGCTAAACTCGCCGATACAGTCTATAATAAAATATTGAATGAGAGGGCGATGGAAGCTTACAATCTTATTAAAAGAGAATATACCGATTTAACCGAAGAAGTTACTGAGTTAAAAGACTCCTTAAGTAAAATTCAGGCTTTAGGAATTCTGGATTATGAATCGCAGGCTGAAAGATATCACGAAGCCCTGGGTGTGGCTATAAATGAAGGAAACACATCTGCTCAAAGGAATCTGGAAGAGAAGCTGAAAGTCCTTTCCAAATATGGAAGCAATTATGTGGTAATCAGGGACCGCCTCCTTCGACAGGAGAATTATCTGCAGGTAATCAGGCAAAATTATGAAGAGGTTAAACTCGAAGTCGAACAAACCATGCCTCACACTTTAATTGTTGACGATGCGGTAGTTGCTGAGAAAAAAGCCTACCCTAAAAAATCGATAATAGTTATACTCTCAACTTTTGCGGCCTTCTTTCTGACCTTGATTACTTTAATGATTATGGATAGTATCAGAAAAAAGGTTCAGGCCTGATGCCCCTTTTCAGTAAAGAAAATAAAGATATCCGACAGGTCTATCTGATAGGACTTGTTTTCATTGCGCTGAACACATTATTTCAGTATCTGGGTATACCTTATTTACCGGTTTTACCTGTTCTGATTGCGGTTGCCTGGTTAATGCTTACTTCACTGGACCGGGGATTATTGCTAATCGTATTTTTAGTGCCTCTTTCCATTCCCTTGTCCAAAATTGTACCTGATTTAGGACTGGATATGTACCTGCCAACGGAACCCTTGCTGGTAGCGGTGATGCTTCTTTATTTTGTCAAATACTTTAAGGGAAGCAGAATTGATATAAGAATATTGCGTCATCCGGTAAGCCTTGCAATTTATTTTAATATTGTTTGGCTTTTTATAACGACCATTAGCTCCAGTATGCCTTTGGTTTCTGTTAAATTCCTGGTTGCCAGGATATGGTTTATAATAAGTTTCTATATTTTAGCTGCCCAGATATTTGAGAATCCCAAAAGAATCAGGCAATATATCTGGGCCTACCTGATCCCTTTCAGTATCGTAATAGTTTATGTGTTAATCAGGCATTCCAGCTATGGGCTGAACAGCCAGGTAGCCTCCCATTTTGTGGTAAAGCCCTTTTATAACGATCATACATCCTATGGAGCCATGCTGGCAATGATTCTACCGGTGTTATTAGGATTGTTTGTCAGCTACCGTAAAATGGATGTCAGTGTCAGAATCCTTTTTATCCTTTTTATCGTTTTTTATCTGGCGGCAACCCTGTTTTCCTATACCCGAGCTGCATGGGTTAGCCTGATTGGCGTTTTGGGTATCTGGGTAGTCATAAAGCTGAAAATTAAATTGCCTATTCTTATCGCAGGTGCAGTCCTGTTCTTTGGCGTATTGTTTTCCATGTGGAATCAGATCCAGGTGCAATTGGAGCAAAACAATCAGACCTCGTCGGGAGAGTTAACAGAACATGTTCAGTCGATTTCCAACGTCAGAAATGACGACTCAAATCTTGAAAGAATAAACCGGTGGAACAGTGCCCTCCGTATGTTTAAGGAAAGACCGTTTTTGGGCTGGGGACCCGGAACTTACCAGTTTAATTATGCTCCCTTTCAGGTTTCTCATGAAAAGACCAGAATTAGTACAAATACAGGAAACCGGGGGAATGCCCATAGTGAATACCTGGGGCCATTAAGTGAATCCGGTGTTTTAGGAATGCTGAGCATACTGTTAATTCTGGCAACCAGTATTTACACGGGTTTGAAAGTCTATTTCAACGCAAAAAGCCGGTATATTAAAATCATGTCCTTATCCATCCTCCTGGGTCTGATAACCTATTGGATTCATGGAATTTTAAATAATTTTCTGGATACGGATAAAGCATCTGCACTGGTATGGGGTTATACCGCAATGCTTGTGGCAATGGAAATATATCATATGGAGAAACCTGTGATGCTGGAAAAAGAAAAGGATTCCGGATTAAAAGCCGGTTAAATTCATACAGAAAAAGATTGAAGGGGTTGAGAAGGATCAGCTCCAGCCATATAATTCAACTCCAAGAATGGAAATGTCATCAAAAATGGCCGGATTTTCTTCTTTTATTTGTAATTCAGAAATAATATCATGAATGTTTTCGTCCAGCTTGGCTGAATTCGAAAGCTTACTTTCGATAAATTTTGTTCCAAATTCGACATCATCTT
>CBDUPM010000592.1:0-2223 GCA_965369105.1 uncultured Bacteroidales bacterium
TAATTTAGATGAAAGGATCATTTTGATTTATTAACCGGGATAAAACTTCAACAAAGTCTTCAGGAAATTTCAGAATTCTTAAATTAAGTTATACCTGAACAAATTCAGACCGGGTTTTGCGACGTGAGGATGGATCAGGAATAGGGTCGATCCCTTTCGCTCAAACCTCTGTGAAAGCCGGAAATTTTTCGGAATCAGCTTTGCAGATGTTTTTTGATTAAAGTTAACAATTGCTTCTTTTTCGTCGGTTTGCTTATATAATCAATACATCCGGCTTCGTGTGCTTTTAGTTTTTCACCCTGCTGAGCATAAGCGGTCTGAGCAATTATTTTTGTTTGTGGTTTTAAGTTTATTATCTGCCTGGTGGCCTCATAGCCATCCATATCAGGCAGGCGAACATCCATCAGCACAATGTCTACCTGCTCCGAAATTGCCATCTGAACGGATTCATTTCCGGAAAAGCTATGCAATATCTTTGCATCAGTGGCCGAGATAATCTCTTTCAGGTATTCTGAATTGTAAGGGTCATCTTCAACAATAAGTATTGTTTTATCAGAAAAATCAAATACTTCTGTATCCATGACGGAAGTTTTTCTGTCATCAGAAGGCTTTGATTTCTTATAATTTATGGAAAAGGTGAAAACACTTCCTTTTCCTGGTTCTGATACAAGCTCTATTTTACCACCTAATAATTCAACTAAACCTTTTACTATTGGCAATCCTAAACCGGTGCCGCCAATATTTCTATCCAGTAAAACCTGGTAAAAACGTTCAAATACTCTGTCCTGCTTGTCATGAGGGATTCCGATTCCCGTATCAGAAACATAAAATTGGAGCTGATGATCTTCATTATATCTGCAACCTCCCTCAATAACACCTTCATGCGTAAATTTTAAGGCATTACTTAAAAGATTGATGAATATTTGTCTCAATTTTACTCCATCCGTTAATATAAGATTCTCTGTATCATTGCAATGATTTTGCAGGCTTAACTGAATATGTTGTTTGCCCATATTCCTTTTTCTTTCTGAAAAAAACCCAGACAAGCTCAAAAACAGGTCATCCAGGTTACATTCTTCTACATGAATGGGCAACTGTCCGGATTCAATTCTTGAAATATCCAGGATGTCGTCAAGAACATTTAGCAAATCATTGCTTCTTTGACTTACTATTTGAGTGAAGCTTTTTAATTTCTCTTTATCGTTTAAATGTTGAACCATTAAATCGGAAAATCCCATAATCGCATTCATGGGTGTACGAATCTCGTGGCTCATATTCTGGAGGAAGGCCGTTTTGAGTTTATCACTTTCTTCTGCTTTATCCTTTGCATTTACTAATTCTTCATTCGTTTGTCTTAGTTCTTCATTCACTTGCAAATACTCTTCATTCTGAGCTTCAATTTCTTCCGTTTTCTGCTGAAGAAGCTGCTCATTTCGTTTGCTTTCACTGATATCCTGAACGAATGCAGCAACCATATTCTTATTTTCTGATTGAATTATTAATATGCTAACATTCAGCCAAATCGTCTTTCCATCCTTGCGTTTATGTTTTGTTTCAAACCGATCCGATCCTTTTTTAACCATACTTTCTATCCTTCTGCTCATTTCTTTTTCTGGTATTGAAACTTCCAGATCGCGGATGTTCATTGATAATAATTCTGATTCGCTATAACCAATCATATTGCAATAAGCCGGATTCACCCGTTGCAATTTGCCCTCTGTATCTGCAAGTATAAATCCATCCAACATAGAAGTTAAAATGCTTTCGTTTAATCTTGATTCAGCAAATATTTCCTTTTCTGCTTTTTTTCTTTCCGTAATGTCGTGAACCATTGCCAAAAGATTACCCCCGGGCATCACTGTCACCATTACGTCTGCAAAAAAAGTAGAGCCATCTTTTCGTTTGAATTGCCACTCACGCTTGTATTTCTGATTAGATGTTATTTTTTTCAGAGCAGGATTAATATATTTCGCCTCTGCGGGTACTATAATATCCTTAGCATGCATACCTATAATCTGATCGCGCGAATACCCTAACATCCGGCAAAACTTTGGTTTGCATCCAGATAGTAACTTTGATGATCTGCAATAAGAATTCCGTCAGGTACATAATCGAAGAGTTTTCTGTATTTTTCTTCAGTCAACTGCTTTTCTTCCTCAATAAGTTTTTGTTCCGTAATATCCTGTACGGTTGCAAAAACTTTTTTTGCCTTTCCGTTCTCCC
>CBDUPM010000593.1:0-2215 GCA_965369105.1 uncultured Bacteroidales bacterium
CTGTTTACAGTTGTAATATGAGAGAAATAATGATTATTTATTTCCTGAAGGTGTAAAACAGGCCGTCAACTGAAGTATCAATCAGTATCGGACATACATAGATAATCGGTTTAAATGAAGTATTACCTTAAGTGAATGTCATATGTTCATAGTAATCAATAATATAACAGGCAAAAAGTACTTAATTTGATAGCAATCCGGGTAAAAACAGGCTTTTTTACTATTAAATACTTTAGATAAGACATATAAAATACTGGCATTTAGTGTTTTATATTGTATATTATCACTAAAATAAATGAGTTTACATATGTATACATCGGTAGGAGGGAAAAACTTATTTTTACTGAATAAATTCAGGTTTACTTCTGTAAAAGGTGTATTTATGTAAACTTTATGGTGATTTTTTAACCAAATTTTACAGAACAAAAAAAATGGGCTATACCGGTAAAGGAAATAATTCCGGTTTGGAAAAAGCCGGATATGGATTCGGAGGCATCCTGGCTGGAGCTCATCCCCCACTTCTGTCGATAAAGCTTTTTTAATTTTTAATCCTATTTTGATAAAATGCCCCTTCGGATGGCTAAATTCTGAAATCATTGGGGTCTGGATGGGTATTTTCCTTAAATTTTACAGGAACAGAATTGAATCTGGAATAATTGATTTGGTATTAAGTAACTGATAGATAGCTGCTTTAACTCTATTCAGCTCATTTTAAACTTAACGAGAGCTAAATATTTTAGATTTCCCTGGTAGATGAACGTGAAAAATGAACAGAAAATCCCTTATTTCTGGTTTCTGACCTTCAAAAGATAATCTGTATCAAATTTTATATTCCGGATGAGTTGAATTATGTTTCAGGTGCTTAATTTCTTTTAGCATTTTTTCCATGGAAGTTATTATACCATCTATAAAAAATTCTGAGGATATATTAAAAATCGTTATTTAACTCCCCTTCCGATTTGGCCACGATGGATGAAACGGTTGCGTCTCCGGTAACATTTACTGCTGTTCTGAGCATGTCCAGGGGTCGGTCAACTCCCAGGATTAATACAAGGCCCTCTTCAGGGAGTCCGAGGGAATTCAATACAATCATAAGCATGACTATGCTCCCCCCGGGAATTCCGGGAGACCCGATAGAAGCTAAAACGACCATTACCACAATTACCAGCTGGTCAACCAGGTTCAGATCAATCCCGAATACCTGGGCAATGAAAACAGCACCTATCGCAATATAGGCACTTGTGCCATCCATATTTATAGTGACGCCCACTGGTAATACAAAATTTGCAACTCCTTTGGAAACGCCCAGTTCATTTATCGTTTGTTTCATGGTTACCGGGAGAGTAGCTGCACTTGAACTGGTGGAAAAAGCAACCATCTGTGCGGGAAGAATTGCTTTGAGAAAACGTCCCGGACTTATTTTGGAAACGAAAATATTTAATAAAGGATAGAAAAATACAATCAATAACATCAAAGCCAGAATCACTGTCACCATATAGAGTCCAAGCGCAGAAAAAACTTCCTTATCCCCGGAAAAATCTACTATCAATCCGGCCATTAATGCAAATACCCCATAGGGAGCCGATTTCATAATGATATCTATGATTTTCAATATGATATCATTCAAACCATCAAAGAAATTTGAAACGGTTTCTGTTTTGGATGCAGGTAATAAAATCATGGCAATGCTAAAAAGTACCGCAAAAAATATTATTTGCAGCATGTTTTTATTTTCTGTGCTCGCCTGAAAGATGTTTTCGGGAACGATATCTACTAAAAACTGTAAGGGAGACTGCTCCCGTACCTGCTTTGCATCTTCATTCCGGTCGGTTAAAGTTGCCCCAAACTTCTCCTGATATTCCAGCTGTTTTTCCCTGGGAAATACATTTCCCGGTTTCATAGTATTCACAAAAACCAGTCCTACTGTTATGGCAAATACCGTGGTAAGAATGTATAAAGCAATGGTTTTTAAACCTATACGAGACAGTTTGGAAATATCAGTTAAACTGGATATACCCTTTACCAGGGAAACAAATATCAATGGGACAGCAATAAGTTTTAAGAGGTTTAAAAATATTTTACCCCATGGTTTTATCCAATTGATTGTAAAATTTTCCCAGCCAACTCTTACAGCCAGAAGCCCAAACAGGACACCCAGTGCCATCCCGATTAAAATGTAAATCCAAAGCGGTATTTTTTTCATAAATCCGGTTTT
>CBDUPM010000594.1:0-2205 GCA_965369105.1 uncultured Bacteroidales bacterium
TCTGGGTAAAACTGATTCATCTCCTTTGTAATAGTAGGCATCAATATTTTGAATTAATGCTTTGGCAGCTTTTTCAAAAAGCTTAGTTCTGTTTTCATGTGTTGCCACAATGGTTCCATTTCCGGGGATAGCCAATCCGATGGCCTCATTTAAGCAATTCATGGAATTCGCTGTAAACATCCCTGAGCAAGATCCGCAGGTGGGACATGCAAGCTGTTCAACCAGAGATAATTTTTTATCATCGGAAGTATCATCCGCTGCCATAACCATTGCATCAACCAGGTCATATTTTTCCCCATCGAGTTCCCCGGCTTCCATAGGGCCTCCAGACACAAAAATGGCAGGAATATTCAGTCTCATAGCAGCCATGAGCATACCTGGTGTAATTTTATCGCAATTGCTGATGCAAAATAAGGCATCTACCTTGTGACCATTTGCCATATATTCAATACTGTCCGCTATAAGATCACGGGAAGGCAGAGAATATAACATTCCATCGTGGCCCATGGCAATCCCATCGTCAATAGCAATGGTATTAAATTCGGCAGCAAAATATCCATGATTTTCAAAAACGGATTTCACTTCCTGGCCTATCTTATGCAAATGTGCGTGGCCCGGAACAAATTGGGTAAAAGAATTTACGATGGCAATTATCGGCTTACCAATCTGATCTTCCTTCATTCCATTTGCTCTCCAGAGGCTGCGGGCACCGGCCATGCGGCGACCCTGTGTGGTGGTATTACTTCTGAGAGTATTTTTCATTTCTGCATAAAAAAAAACCATTCTCTTCTGTGAGAATGGTTGTATAATTTTTTATAATTATTGGCATACCATTCTCAAAGCATCCTGATGAGGACGACTAGCACGACGAGAATAATAATGGTATGACTTTTAATCATGTTGTATCTGATTTCGGAACAAAGATATTACAAACTATGGATAAAGAAAACAAAATCATGTTAAAAAACATTTTTATTAATGATTAAGCTCAAAATCATACGAAAAACTTTCAAAT
The DNA here is from genome assembly GCA_965369105.1 of uncultured Bacteroidales bacterium. Taxonomy (GTDB): domain Bacteria; phylum Bacteroidota; class Bacteroidia; order Bacteroidales; genus JAGLSB01. The sequence goes on from CBDUPM010000594.1 coordinate 1,016, forward strand.
TGAAATTTAGTCCCTTGTAATTTCGTGGCTTACTTTTGATTTAAAACCTGGAGGTTTATTGGAGGACTCTTATTTTAAGAGAAAAAAATAAAAAAAGGGCAAGCTACTTATATCGCACCGCTACAACCGCCTACCCTTGCTACCTTCCGGTCCTGGGGGGATTCAGCAGGAGCTGGTCGTATAAGACTTGCCCAGACTGCAAAAGTAGTATTTTTATAATTACCTCCAAAATATATTATGAGTTTGAAATCATTTACTTTAATTCCCTTATATTTGTTGGAAAACTAAATTTCCTGTAACACAAAAAAATTTAAATCATGAGTTCTGAAAAAAAATCTATGGCAAAGCCATTGTTGATTTATTCCGGTATTCTGGTTGGAATTAGTATTCTACAAACTATCCTTGCAGATGTCTTCGGATTTATGTTTTCAAAGTATTATATGTGGATTGGTTTAGTGATAACCATCGTAGTTTTATTTTATGTTTTTGTCAGCTACAGAAAAGAATATCTCAACGATACTGCCAGGTATAGTGAATTACTGGGATTTGGAGTTTTATTGATGTTGATCGTAAGCGTTGTAAATACTGCATTCTCATATGTTTACACTCACTTTATAAGTCCTGAACTAATTGAACTGGGCAAAGTTTATACCGAAGAAAGAATGTTGGCCAGGGGAGTTTCTCCGGATCTGATTGAAGCCCAAATGGCTCAGCAGGAAAAATTTGGAAGCTTTTTCTGGACGATGTTATTTGGAACCTTGTTTGGTACCTTAATTGGTTTTATAATTTCAGCAGTATTGGCAGCCATAGTAAAAAAAGAACCTAAAAACCCATTTGAAGGAGTTGAATAAAAGAAATGAATATTAGTGTAATTGTCCCCTTGTACAATGAGGAAGAATCTCTTCCGGAATTGTTTCCCTGGATTAAAAAAGTTTGTTTGGATAATAAATTGAGTTTTGAAGTTATTTTTGTGGATGACGGAAGTGTGGATGATTCCTGGAAAGTAATCCAGAAACTATCAAAGGACAATAAGGAAATCCGGGCTTTTCGATTTCGCCAGAATTACGGTAAGTCTGCAGCTCTCCATGTCGGTTTTCAGAATTGTGAAGGAGATGTAGTCATAACTATGGATGCCGATCTTCAGGACAGTCCTGATGAAATTCCAATGCTTTATCAAAAGATCATTGAGG
>CBDUPM010000595.1:0-2197 GCA_965369105.1 uncultured Bacteroidales bacterium
CCCGGGAACCTCCACAATAAATCTTTCCGCCTTGTTCGACAATTTGTTTGATCTGATTTTCAACTTCAATCAACAGATCTTCACGGGCAATAGGGCCAATAAACGTTTCCGGATTCATCGGATCTCCTGACTTCAGCTTTTGGACTTTCTTTGAAAAAAGTTTCAGAAATGAATCAAATACATCATGATGAACAATAAACCTTTTAGCAGCTATGCAACTTTGACCTGTGTTTTGGAATCTTGCCATAATGGCCACTTCTGAGGCTGCTTCTAAATCAGCATCTGAAAAAACTATAAAAGGATCGCTACCTCCCAGCTCAAGTACTGATTTTTTACCATTTGCACCAGCTATTTCCGCAATTTTATTTCCTGCGAAATTACTACCAGTAAGTGTTACAGCCCTTACTCCCTTGTGAGCCAAAACTTTAGCGGACTGCTTATAATTAATTAACAAATTCTGAAATACACCATCAGGAACTTTCGCATCTCTCACAATTTTCTCAATAGCCATTGCACATTGTGGAACATTTGATGCATGTTTTAGCAAACCACAATTCCCGGCTACAAGGTTAGGTGCAAGGAAGCGAAAAACCTGCCAATATGGAAAGTTCCAGGGCATTACGGCAAAAATAGTTCCCAGGGGATCAAATCTGATAAAACTTTCTTTGGCAGAGGACTCCATTTTAACAGGTGCCAGAAACAATTCAGCCTTTTCTGCATAGTACCTGCAAAGCAAAGCACATTTTTCCACTTCAGCTATAGACTGACTAATGGGCTTCCCCATTTCCGTTGTAATTATTCTGGCATGTATTTCTTTTTCCTTCTCCAGAATATCTGCCATTTCCAGTAAAAACCTTGCTCTTGTTTTGATTTGCTCTTTACTCCAATAAATAAAGGCCTTATCGGCCTTTATTAATTTTTGTTGTAAAGTATTGTCAGAAATGTATTCAAATTCCTTTTCCGTTTTTCGTGTAAAAGGATTGAAAGTATTATAACCCATGATTTTTTTATTAGTTCGTTCTGTAAAATTAATTACTTCCGTACCCCGGATTTTGAATCAAGCTTTCATTTCGATCCATTGCGTCCTGAGGAATTGGAAGATAATAGTTCCTATCGTTGAAGCTTCTGTTTATACCTTTAATAGAAATTAAAGAATAATTTTTCACATCTCCGGTTTTGGTTATGGTCATTGTTTCGGCAGGTCCCGGATACAGAATATGAGCCAATTTTAGTCTTTTTAAATCATGTAATCTCTTATCCTCAAAACAAAGCTCAACTCTTCTTTCTCTGTAAATTGCCTCTCGCATTTCCTCCTGTGAAAGACCTGGATCCAAATCAGGTAAATCAACCCGACTTCTGATTTTATTTACAGCTTCATATACACTTGCATCCGGTCCTACTGCTTCATTTTGGGCTTCCGCATAACTTAAAAGAACCTCTGCATAGCGGAAGATTACCCAGTGTGCGCTGCTTAGAAAGTTCCATCCATTCGCATGATATTGAGGTTCAATTCCTTTCCTTGGGTGATAAACCGTAATAGGACGGTTTCCACCAGATACTGCGAGGTTTTGTTCATTTCGGCTTCCAGATCCAACATAATAAATACATTCATATCCATCATACATAGCACCGTCAAAAAATATGTCATCATAGAAACGTTTTTCACGACCTACATATGGATTTTGCGGATCATAACCGGAGGAAGGATCTGATATGGCTAGCCCGTTTGCCATAACATATTCATCAACAAGACTTTGTAGAGGATTAACTCCTGACCAAGATCTTTGTACAGGACCAACTGAACCTATAGGTTGTAATCCAGATCTGCTATTGCCAATACTGGTTCCTCCCTGGTAAGTTTTAACAAATATTTGTTCAACATTATTATTATTTTCTTCCCATAATAATTTTTCATGATCAGGAAATAAATCATAAACATCCATATCCATTACCCTTTTATTAGTAGTAGCTGCGGCAGTCCATCTTGATAAATCATTATCAGGATTTTTCAGGGGACTGGCATAATATAACTCACACCATCCTTTTAGGGTAAGCGCTGCACCCTTACCCACTCTAGCTGCACTGGGAGTGTCTGGCAAAAGATCAGCAACAGCCTCACATTCATCGATAATAAATTGAAAAGTTTCCTGGTCTGTAGCTCGAGGGGTAAAAATCTCATCTCCCATGGTAAACCGGT
>CBDUPM010000596.1:0-2195 GCA_965369105.1 uncultured Bacteroidales bacterium
AACTTGAGAATCTCCATCTGATTGTTTCAGATATTTATGATCCGGTCGATCATCTGGACCAAAAATTTGACATCATATTTATGCGGGACGTTCTTGAACATATTCATGACCAGGTAAAGTTTATGAACTATGTGAAACGTTTTTTGAAACCGGAGGGATTTTTTTTCCTTGGTTTTCCACCATGGCAGAATCCATTTGGAGGTCATCAGCAAATGTGTAAATCCGGGTTTTTAAGCAAACTTCCATGGTTTCATCTTTTACCAGGGAAATTATATCCATGGACACTTAAAGTATTTGGGGAATCTCAGCTCACCATCGACTCATTGATTGAAATTAAAGATACAAGAATCAATATTGAGAAGTTTCGAAGAATTGTAAAAAAGGAGAAATATCAAATCCTGAGGGAAGATTTTTGGTTAATAAATCCAAATTATGAAATAAAGTTCGGAATGAAACCCAGAAAAATGAACCGCTTTGTTTCCGGAATTCCTGTTTTAAGAAACTTTTTTATCACCACCAATTACTATATCCTGAGTTATAAACAGAATCTATAAGCGAGTTTCCCTTTTTGGATTTTATTAACTGATGAGCATAATTTTTGCAGTAATTCCAGGCAAAAACAGCATCCTTGATACTCATTACCTATTCTGGAAACAGATGTAAATTTAGCATAAACAGCCGATGGAGGCTGGTTTTTTAAAAAGCTTATTCTTCTTCTTCGCTACTGGCAACAGTAATGACCGTAACCATATATTTCAATCCCAGTTTCAGGTTGTATTCAGCATCATTTAAGGGATACGGGTTTCCTTCTTTATCTGTTAAATTATAAGATGCCAATGCATAAAACATTCCCGGGTCTTCCAGCCAAACCTCTACCTGGTCAAGTCCGGTTATTAGTTTTGAAACCATATAGACAGAATCATTGGCAACAAGTTCAGATAGATTGGCCGACATAAAATCACCTACAATAACTTCAGTTTCCATTGCCGTATCGCGGGCTAAAACCTCTCCACTAAAGTACATATCAGAAGGTCCGTCAAACGCCACCACTTCCATACTGATATCCGTAATTTCGAATCCGTCAATATTATCTTTAAAATCTTCATATTCACTAGAGGAGGAAATATCTACAAGTTCAGGATCAGTAAAACCAGAATTTTCAGAAATAGGTATCGTATAAATCTTTTCATATTCAGTATCCACATCCGGAATAATTTCATCTAAAAGTCCACAAGAAGTTATTCCGGCGAAAACCAATAAGAGTCCCAGTAATTTTTTCATATTATTAAAATATTTTTTCATAATTTATGTATAAATATAGGCATTACATATGCCCTGAGGCAAATAAAATGCTTAGTTTTAGATTAACTGTTCAATCCATGCCGTTAACCTTCAACCTGGTTGTACTAAAAACTCAAAAAAACTACTTTTTTCATGGGAAAGGCGTTAAAAACATGTTATTAACTCCTCTTAAATTTTCCAGGGAAATTATGAGCCTGAATATTAGGCTAGTTGAATACCCTGTTGATTTCTTTATGAAATTGCCACAATCTATTGCCTATAATCTTTCTATATTTGTTAATGCTTTTTTAGAAAGCAAACTTTATGAGGATAAACAGATCAGGAAAGCTTGTATTATTTATATTCCTGCTGGTTTTATCATCGCTATATCAAACCGTTTCCGGTCGCGAAATTATCGTTATCGATTCAGCCTTTACGGATATAGCGGTTAGTAAAAAGCAGCTGGAATATGCTATTGTCCAAAAAGAGATTTCTCAGGATAGTTTCCTGCATGCAGTTTTTCTTGAATTCAACGACAGCCTGGATATCCCCTTCCTGGAGGAAAACGAAGATCTACTTTACCGGATTAGCTACATAAACGATCTTGAGGGACCGGTTGAGCTAAGTATTGCCAGTACCTCAACATCCGGAAGCTTTTATTATAAGTTGAATAATAATAAAATTGTAAAAGCAGATTATCTAAATATCAGAGGATTAGAAGTTTTTGGAAAAATCAACCTTATTCCGGGCGATTACCTGACTTTTTTCTATCTGCAAAAAAACATTAGGCTTACTGAAGCACAACCAAACCGGGCCGTAAGTTTCAGAATCTATAATCACAAACTATTAATTGAAAAGGAATTAAATTCCAGATTTATTCATTCCATCCTTTTGGGTTTACTATTATTTAGTGC
>CBDUPM010000597.1:0-2191 GCA_965369105.1 uncultured Bacteroidales bacterium
CTTTGTTACTTTCCCGATTGAACAGGCATCCTGTTTATTTATGGGATTTGGCCAGTAGCTGAAGAGTGATTCTCTGCGGAATGATCTGGTCTTCAGGCTAAAAAATCCGGACTGAGATTTACTTATAATTTTCTAAGCTTTTTTTCAATGGCTTTCCTTATTTTCTCATGATTCAGAGGAGGCCCTTTGTAAATATTCTTATTATCCACAAATAAGCCATCGGACAATCCCCATTCGCGAACCGCTTCCCGGCTTGTCATGTCTATCTCGTTGAAAACAACCTTTTCCCCGAGTTCATTGCATATTGTTTCTGCCCGCTGAATCATACCGTTAATCCCTGAACACCAGCCATGGGCCAGAGCCGTTACAACCACCTTCCCAGGGATTTTTTCCGGCTTTTTACGTGCCTTTATCCATTTGGGAGGAAGTGCTTTTGGATTAAAACTTTTCCACAATAATACGCTGATTCCATTTCTGTCGGCCTTTCGATAGCCTTGTTTTTTAAACCATCCGGCACGCATAAAAAAGGGAAGTATCATACCCCATACAACCAGTCCATTTGAATCCAAACTTTTTACATCTTCTTCTGCAGCATGCAACAAAGCCTTACCTATCCCCTGCTTCCGCATATCGCCCCTTCCCTTTTTATGGCCATGAACCCAGATACAATAAACAAAATAGAGATTCTTTCCTTCCACCCATGAATGTTCGATAGGGGCATATTGTACCATCCCGGTAACAACACCTTTATCATTTAAGGCTAATTTCACCCTCAACCCTTTCTTTTCCATGGCATTATACCAGCACTCTTTCCGGCACACCCCGTCCTTCATCTCATCCGACCACTCCTCCAAACAAGTAAAAAAGTCCGTTTGATGCTCTTCTGACAGATCAATGATATCCATGCTTTTTCCTCCCTGATTTACATTGCAATTTATAACATAAAAATCTGCATGTCAATAAAAATGACCAAAAACACAAAGCTGGTTTCAGGCATCAGAGTGACCTTCATAAACTAAATCAGTAAAAGTTGAAAACAAAGCTGTAAAAGAATCTAAAAGAGCTAGTTTATCTGCAGGAGCGCACACATGTATTCATTATCAAAAGGAATCAGAATCCCTGTCACAAGCTGATCTTATTTTCAATCAGCAGAATATTTTTATTTTAAAAGAAGGTGACTTATTTTTTCTTTGCAATCATTAGGATGGAATCCCCTTCCTCAAATTCCGGATAAGTTTCCAACAAAAGGATTTCAAAATATTCACGAAACAAATCCTTAAGCTTATTTTCGGTATGATAATTAACAAAAAGACCTTTGAAAACTTCACTCCCTTCTCCCTTCCAGAATGAATGGCATATTATACCCTTTGGATTCAAAATCTCATATTGTCTTTTTACCGACTTAACTAATTCTGATTCTTTTAAATGATGCAAAACCTTATTGGAGTAGATTCCATCAAATTTTCGGTCTGTCACCAAGCTTACAGCATCTAATTCTAAAAAGTCCCCATCAGGATGACCTGAACGCAAATGATCCAGAAAAGCTTTCGAGAAATCAGATCCTGTAATTTTATACTTTCGTTTTAAAATTTCCCAGTCGGTTCCCGGACCCGATCCGATTTCAATTAGCTCTGAATTTTCAGGCAGAAAGTGTGAAAGCTTTTCAATCAGTCGACTTCCATCAAAACCTTTTGCCGCGCTGATATATTCTTTTACGGAATCTTTCGTCTTATAATAATGACCACTCATGGAACAGCGTTTTTAATATCAGCTCTAATTAGGGGATCCTCATATATTTATGAGCCTGAAGAGATATTTTCCATTTGGGATTCTTCAGAATATAATCAACAATCAAAGGCATCATTTTTTTATGATTACTCCATTCGGGTTGAAGGTATAATTCACACTTACTGCTTACCCGCATGGCGTTTTCTTCTGCCCATTCAATATCCTTTTCTTCCTGGATAATCATTTTCAGTTCGTGGGCTTTTTGATAGTAGACTTTTTTTGGCCGCATCTGCTTTTTAGGAGAAAAACAGATCCAGTCCCAGGTTCCTGAAAACTCATGAGCCCCTGAGGTTTCAATAAGGGTTTCCACGCCCATTTTCCGGACTTCATCACAAAGATAGTCCAGGTTAAAGATCAGGGGTTCTCCCCCGGTAATTACCACCGCTTTGGCCGGACAATTGAT
>CBDUPM010000598.1:0-2191 GCA_965369105.1 uncultured Bacteroidales bacterium
TATTTCTGGTCCACAAAATCACAGGAATCGATGAAGCAAAACCCCCAATTGGCCAGGGTTTTCCATAAATACAAATCAAAAGGATTTCAGGTTTTTGCGGTAGCCATTGAGGAAAGCAAGAATTCCTGGATGAAAGCCATTAAATTCGATGAACTTGACTGGATCAATGTAATTGAACAAACCTATCCTGAATCGGAAGTAGCAAGTTTATATAATGTTCAGGTTTTGCCATCCTCCTTTCTTTTAAACGAAAAGGGCGATATTGTCGCAAGAAATATTTTTGGTCAGGAACTGGAAAAATGGCTTGATAATATTCTCTAAAATGAAAATAAATCTCCCGAAAGGAAAAAAAATATACTTTATTTCGGATGCTCACCTGGGTTTACCTCCCAGGGAAAAAAGCCTGCAAAGAGAAAAATTATTGGTCAAATGGCTGAATGAAATGCAAAAAGATGCCAGTGATATTTTTCTTCTGGGTGATATTTTCGATTATTGGTATGAATACAGGAAAGTAGTTCCAAGAGGATTTGTAAGGTTTTTAGGAAAACTGGCTGAAATTTCAGATTCGGGGATAAATATTCACTTTTTTACTGGTAATCATGATGTTTGGGTATTTGATTACCTGCCTGAAGAAATCGGACTGAAGGTTTACAGGAAACCTCTCTTTGCTGAGATCAATGGTTTTAAATTCTATCTTGCTCATGGTGATGGACTTGGATCAGGTGAGCCCGGATTTAGATTGTTAAAAGCTATGTTCACCAGTAAAATTCTTCAATGGCTTTTTTCAAGAATTCATCCAAATACATCTGTTGGTTTTGCTCACCGATGGTCTAAACACAGCAGGTTTTCCACCGGAAATTATGCTTCATGGTTAGGGGAAGATAAGGAACACCTGATAATACATTCAAAAGAGATCCTTAAAAAGGAACACTTTGATTTCTTTGTTTACGGTCACCGGCATGTTCCAAAAGAATTTGATCTGCAAAATTCCAAGGTGGTTTACCTGGGAGACTGGTTTGTAAATTTCACCTATGGGGTTTTTGACGGTGAGAATTTCAATGTTAACTATTACAAAAAACCTCTTTAAAGCAATAGCTTAATCAAAAAATAATCATCCGGAATTTTATCCGCTTTTTTAAACATGATCAGCTGCTCTGCATCTTTGAGTGTCGATGCTGCATTTTCATGGGTATCTCTCTTGAATCTCTGATGAGCTGCAACAAGAAAATCAGACTACAGGATGAAAAGAAAGAGAAAATCCTGAACATCTCATAAATACATGATTATCTGAAAGGATCCGGGACCGCAATGATTTAAAAGTTCTTATTTTTATCTACATAAACGTTCTTTATATAGTGTAATCCCATCATTGAGGAATTTGAAAATCTTACCTTATCATTATAATACCCTATTTTTAATCTTGATTATGATGGAGTTATAAAAGTAATTTGTAAGATTTGGGCGCCCGATTTTTCAACCCCTTATTAGCGAGCATTGGTTCCAATATGGCTGCCAGATATAGTATAAACTTTATTTTATAGTTCTGCCAACTAATAAGAAATATTTTTCCTGGATAGTCTGTAATCCTTTATTTCACTATATTTGTTTATCACAATCAAACAAATGGATAAAAATTCGGAAATAGTTAAGCTCATTAAAACATCCGTTAATAAGCATCTTTCCGATGCAGAGGTCAGACTATTTGGATCCAAAGCAAGATCTGATTCTGGATCTGATAGTGATTACGATATCCTTATAATTACGAATCAATTAGTAAGTCCAAAAGAAAAATTTCCGATAAAAACTGCTATAAGGAAGGAATTACTCAAATCCGGAGTCCGGACTGATATACTGATCCAAAGCAGGAAAGATATCGCAATAAAACGGAATCTGCCAGGTCATATAATAAGAAGAATTCTTAATGAAGCAATTCTGCTATGACAGAAGATAAGTCGGAATATATTAAGAATTGGTTATTTCGGGCAAACGAAGATATTGCTGTCATTGAAAGTCTTTCCGGTCTGGATTTGGAATACTATACAAGCACTATTTGCTTCCATGCACAACAGGCTGTTGAAAAATACTTAAAAGCATATTTAATCTATCATGATATTGATTTTCCCAGGACTCATGATGTGGATTATTTACTTCTGGAATGTCAAAAAATAGACAAAGATTCATTTGAAATTGA
>CBDUPM010000599.1:0-2188 GCA_965369105.1 uncultured Bacteroidales bacterium
CGAGTTACGGAAACGCAAAACTGGATAAATCCTGGTTCATTTGCAATGAATGTCATGCCCGTTTTACCATTCCTAAGACCGTTAAAAATGATAATTGCGCCCTGTGCAATTCAGGCAATATTAACCCCATAATTAATGATAAAACCAAATGAAGATTGCAATCAGCTCAAAGGGAAATAAATTGAATTCTGAATTTGACAAACGCTTCGGGCGGGCAGAATGGTTTTGTATCTGGGATGATGAAACAGCCGAAGGGACTTTCTATCCAAATGAGCATTCCGGTGCCGGTAATGGGGCCGGGGTAAAAGCAGCAGAAAAAATGATTGGGTGGGGTGTGAAAAAGGTAATATCAGGAGATTTTGGACCGAAAGCCAAGGAATTACTGGAGAAATTTGATATCCAGTTGATTATTCTTCAGGAAGATATTGAATCAATAGACAGGATAATATCCAGGATGCCAAAATAAAAACGAAAGGAGGTGGTTATGCCGGGATTTAATGGGAAAGGTCCGGAAGGAGAAGGACCGCTGACAGGAAGGGGTCGGGGACAATGCCGCTCTTCAGAGTCTCCTGAAAAAGGAGATGGAGAAATGCAGGAAAAAAGACCAGGAAGATGGTTCAGAGGTGGCAGATCATCATCTACGGAATTTCAAAAAGGAAAAAGAGGAAGAGGATTCCGGAGAAGGTTCAGAGGAGGATTTGACGAAATTAACTGATGTATGTAAGCAGTTGCATTTTCATTGATTGTGACTGCTTTCAAATGAATAATTGAAAATTAAAGACATGAAAGAGAAAATTGCAATTCCTGTCGATAGCATGGGAATTCTGGACGGCCATTTTGGTCATTGTAAGTTTTTTTACTTATATGATATCCTGGACAATAAGATTGTCAGTCAGGAGAAAGTTGTTCCCCCGCCCCATGAACCGGGCGTATTACCAAAATGGTTAGCTGAGAAGGGAGCAAGTGTAATCATTGCAGGTGGTATGGGACAACGAGCCATTGATATTTTTAATCAGAACGGAGTGAATGTTTTTGTGGGAGCACCTCAATTGTCATCGATCAAACTAATTGAGGGATATTTAAATAAAAGCCTGAATCTGTCTGCAAATTATTGTGATCACTAAATTCCGGGCAGGCTTTTAAAATACAATTATAGCAGGATTGGATATCTTGCTTTGATTTCTCATATAAACTCTAATGTTTGCAGGTTGAATGATTGAGTCTTAAAATCTTCACTTTCCCTGCATTCGGGTAAAAGATATTGAAGATTACCTGGTTACAAAAGCAACCTGCCAATTTAATAATGGGATAATCATCCATTTTCTGAACAGATCATAAAGCTTATCGGCCACCCCTTTACTAGCATTATTGAAATAAGCCCGGAAAACCGGAAAAAAAGTGCGCACGGAAAATCCGCGCGCACCTGCATTTGTCAATAAACCATTCTGGTATTCAGATCACAGTTTAATAAAAGGAATGGATTTAACTTCATCCCTGTTTTTTAATATTATCATGTATTGACCTGGTTTTATTCTACTTAATTCCAGTCGGGTAACATGATTTAAATTCTCTTCTTGAATCCATGTGCGGCCGCTAAGATCTATGATCCGGAGTTGATAACCGCTGGGGTCCATATCCTGAAAATCGACTTGTATAAAACCGGAAGAAGGATTAGGATAGATTTTAATCCATCCCTGGTTTTTTTCCATGATTCCAATGGTAGAATTAATCAGAATCTGAATGGTATCCGAATTTCGGCAACCATGTTCATTCCTGACTTCCAGCCTGATTTCGTGGCTTCCTGCTCCGAAAACACTTCCAATAACGCTGTACGACTGACTTCCTTCTTCCCCATTCCATGAATAGGAGGAGAATCCTTCACCCCCATCCAGATCGATGGTTTCCCTGTCAAGCATTTCAATATCTTCACCCAGATCAACCAAAGGAAGTGCAAAGACCTGTATTGGATTTTCCATGCTAAACTCCTTTGAAATACCTTCACTGGTATCAAATATTTCTGCCTTTACATTAAAAATTCCATCCGATAAATAAGAGTATTTAAATTCCGTTGTGTCCAGCCGGATTCCGGTACCCGGATCCCAGCTGATACTGTCAGCGTCAACCAATATTGAGCTGAACAGAAGAGAATCCCCGGCACATACTTCTGTTTGGTTAACCTCCAGATGAG
>CBDUPM010000600.1:0-2176 GCA_965369105.1 uncultured Bacteroidales bacterium
CAGGGATTTAAATTCCCAAGAATCATCGGTTCCGATTTTGCGGGAATTGTAATGGAAGTTGCTCCGGAAATAGATAATTTTAAAGTCGGAGACCGGGTATACGGTGCCATTCCGGCTTTTTCAGGGAAGCCCGGTTCACTCGCTGAGATTGCCATCGTCAATCAAAAGGACTTACGGTCAATGCCTGAATGGCTAAGCTTTGAAGAAGCTGCATCATTGCCCATAGCGGCACTGACAGCTCTTAATGGTCTGCGCAGAATTGGTGTTCGGAAAGGTAAAAAGATACTTATTAATGGAGCCACTGGAGGAGTTGGTCATTTTGCGGTTCAGGCCGCAAAAGCTAAAGGGGCTCATGTAACTGCCACCTGTAGTGCGGAAAACTCTGAACTGGCCAGAGAACTGGGGGCCGATGAGGTATTCGGGTACAGCGGAAATAATACGATCAGTAGGGGAATTAAGTTTGATGCCATATTTGATGCCTGGGGAATGATGGCCCACAAGGAGATACATCGCCTTCTTAAACCAGAAGGAGTTTACGCCTCACCATTATACATGCCCTGGTCGATCTTCCAGGCATTCTGGGTTAGAATCCGGTTTGGAAGAAGAATTACTTCATCCAACATGCGGAAAAGATCAGAAGATTATGACGAGCTTGAAGCATTGATTGAGAAGAAAAAACTTAAGCCAGTTATAGAGAATTCATACCTATTGGAAAAGTCATCTGAAGCCTTTGATAAGGCCGAATTCGGTAAACCACGCGGGAAAATAATTATAAGGGTGTGATAACCCCCCATTCTCCATAAAGCATTCATCTTCAAATGAAAATGATTTATCTATTCTAACAATTTAATTAGCTCAGATGGCATATTACGATTCAGAACAAATATTTGCAATTGATGACTACGGGCAACATCCTTCTCAGAGATAGCCTGCTGCAGAGTCTGAAGCGCAACTTCCGGGGTATTGTTGTTTTTACTCAGATGGGCAAGACAGATATGGGTGAGATGGTCACTCATATTCTCAGTAAGAAAATCAGAGGTTTGATGATTCCCTAAATGACCATGGTCTGACTTTACCCTTGCTTTTAAGAAATAAGGATATTTTCCATTTACCAGCATCTGTTCATCGTAGTTCGACTCAATAACCAGCAGGTTAGCTGCTTTAATATAAGCAGCAGCAGTTGTGCAAATATGTCCCAGATCGGTCACAATGGTAATTTTTTTATCCCCTGCACAAATATGAAATCCTATTGTTTCAGGAGCATCATGGTGAACCGGAAAGGCTTCAATGTCAAATCCGGCCAAATGAAAGGATTCCTGTAAATCAATTTTGCAAATAAAGTCTCTGGATATTTTGCTTGCAGGAGAGAGAATGCTTTTCCAGATTTTTTGTGTCGTAAATACCGGAATTTTATATTTTCTCGTGACCACATCCAGGCCTCTGATATGATCTGAATGTTTATGGCTAACCAGAATACCCTTAATATTATGTATTGACAGTCCCTTTTCATTCAGAAACTTACGGATTGCGGTGGCTGAAATCCCGGCATCAATCAATATACCCTGAAACTCATTTCCAATATAATAACAGTTTCCGCTGCTGCCACTGCTAAGACTGCAAAAATTCATTTTCATCAATATTCCTTTCTGTGAGGTCAAAGATAGACATTAGAAGGATACCAAAAGTTATAGAAAAACCGGGAAGCTTATTAGTGAAGAGCAAGCCAGGCTATTGATTCAAATGACTAATAACCATCCTGATTACCTTCAGCAGCTGTGTCAAAATACCTGGAATGGTACAGTTTCAGAAACAAAAGATCAGATTATCCATGAGTCCATGAGTCTGGTTGTCAATTCAAACAGGCAGTACTACCAGGATATTTGTGATGTGCTAAGTAACACCCAACTTAACCTTCTTTACGCAATTCTTGCCAGTGAAACCATGCTGACAGCCACGGAAACCATGCAAAAATACAAATTAGGGACCCCAAGAAACGTATCAAAGAATAAGATAGTTCTCCAGGAGAAAAACATCGTGGAAATCCACGGAAAATCCATTCTTTTCAACGATCCGGTATTTGAATACTGGTTAAGACAAGAAATTAATTAAAAAGCCCTCCGGACTTAGCGTTCGGAAGGACTTTTTATAGAAGTCTATACGATTGAACCTTTAGCTC
>CBDUPM010000601.1:0-2173 GCA_965369105.1 uncultured Bacteroidales bacterium
ATTTTGCCCGGTAACATCCGATAAGGAAACATTAACCCCTTCAGGATTTGGCAGGGTAAAATCAGTAAATTTTTTACCAATGGCTACCTTTTCCAATATTGTAATATGTTCATTTAATTGAGAAACATAAACGGAATTTGAAATAGAGTTGTCGAGTTGACCAACCAGTGTTTTCAGCTCATCCAGCTTTAAAGTATAGAACATTTTGGACCGGATAATATAGGGAGACACATAGGAATCATCATTTTGCGCAATGTATTTTTTATTCATTTCCATTTCCTTTGCGGCATATTCATCAAATTTTCTCACAACTTCTTCCATTTTGGCTTCATCCTTGTTTTTTCTTGCACTCGTGTATTCTTTATAAGCTTCATCCTGCATGGCTTTTAATTCAGTGAACATAGATTCGTACAGCTCAAACTCATCATGAACAGAAGAGCCTTCAACTTTTGTATTTTCCGGTTTTATAAAATCCGGCAGAACGGTTATTTCTGAATTCTCGGCAAAAAATGAAACGGGTTTACCGGTGTTTTCTGCCCTCAGATATAAAACTTCAGGACTATTCAGATTTCCTTTAAAATTCACATCTTTTCCACCCATAAATAAAGCGGAATCAATATTTTCCCAGGCTCCAGACACTCTTCTGGAAAGATAAATGTAAACATCGTCAATATCCTCTGACTTTATGGTTATTACATACCCGGTTTTCTCATTTTGGCTTAAATTCAGACTACTCTCAGCATAGCTTTGGCTGAAGTTCAGGAACATTACAAGTGCAAATAAATAAAAGGCTTTTTTCATTTGAAATTTTTATTAATGGTATTAGAATGTCAAATATATAATTTTATTTTTTCCCCAATTTTTCAAAGTAATTCTTTAACAACAAATTTGCAGCCTGGTAGGAACTTAATTCATTTTGCAATACTTTTTCTTTAAGTTCATCAGATAATTTCATCAGTTCCTCATTCCCATAAAAGCCTTGCTTCAGTCCTTCATCTATACTTTCGCTCATCCAATACAATGATTGTTCATTCCTGCGTTTATGGAAATATCCGTTTTGGACACAACTTTTTTTATAATTCATGATGCTTTCCCAGATTTCCAGTATTCCCAGGTTTTTGACCGCACTGCAGGTCAGGGCTTTTGGTATCCATCCGGAAGGATTTGGAGGAAACAGGTGCAAGGCGTTCTGATATTCTGCCATGGCTAATTGAGCTTTTCGCAGATTGTCTCCGTCAGCTTTATTAATGGCAATCAAATCAGCCATTTCCATGATTCCTCTTTTTATTCCCTGAAGCTCATCTCCTGCTCCGGCAAGCATCAGCAGCAGGAAGAAATCCACCATGGAATGAACCAGGGTTTCTGATTGGCCCACACCCACCGTTTCAATTATTATTATGTCAGAACCGGCAGCTTCACATAAAATAATGCTTTCCCTGGTTTTCCTTGCTACACCTCCAAGAGATCCTCCTGATGGAGAAGGTCTGATAAAGGCATTTTTATCCCGCACCAATAACTCCATACGGGTTTTATCTCCTAAAATACTTCCTTTGGATCGTTTACTGGAAGGGTCGATTGCCAAAACAGCTATTTTATGACCTTCACCGGTTAAAAGCTTTCCAAAACTTTCTATGAATGTACTTTTCCCGACTCCCGGAACACCGGTAATCCCTATCCGGGTAGAATTTCCGGAATAAGGTAAACATAAATTCACTATTTCCTGGGCAATTTCCTGGTGTTGGGGAAGGGAACTTTCAACAAGGGTGATTGCCTGGCTGAGGATGGCAGAATTCCCGTTTTTAATTCCTTCAAAGTAAGCCTCTGCTGATAAAATCTTCTTTTTGATCGATTTTAAATTCTTCAGGGCATTCTTATTTATGGATGAAGGTTGTTCTATTCCTGCATTTACATGAAGGGCACTATTATTTTCTTTTTTTTCAGTCATATAAAAGACTTTCCGGGCATAAAATTAGAATAAAAAAGATTGCATTGCTAATAAAACTGATTTTAGGGTCGGGAATTCTATGATTGTATCAGAGCAATCCGGGATATCGGCTGTAAACTCCATGCCGGTTTTACCTATGGGAAGTTAAAACCCAAATTCACCATTCTTACTTTCGGAAAAGATCACACAACATCTTCATATCGTGCTAAACCGCCTTGGACATTGAAG
>CBDUPM010000602.1:0-2171 GCA_965369105.1 uncultured Bacteroidales bacterium
CTCAAGTCCAAATTGATTTTTATCACCCTCGAACAGCATCAAGGGCAGAGAATCATGAGTTTGATATTTCTTTAATTCAACAGACAGCGGTTTTCCACCATATTTTGAAAGACTAAGTTTTAAAAGCTCATTTTCTATGATATATATTTCATTATCCTCTTCCCTGGCGCTTAAATCCACCATTTCATCTGTATTCTTCTGGAGACCTAAACCCTGATCGATTTCAGGTTCCATTGATAATATGCTGTCTTTCCCCTGTTCTGCAGCAATTTGAGCAGCAGCTGCTTCCTGTTGGACGATCCTTATTGAATCGGATATCCTTTGTTTTTCTGCCATTTCCTCTTTAGAGGGCTTTGTAATTACACTATAACCAATGAGGATTACAGCAATTAATAAGATCCCAATGATCGAATTCCTATCCATTATTTAGAATTGTTGTTTTTAGATTTATATTCAAGGGCAGCTTTTACGAAGTGAATAAAGAGAGGATGTGGATTTAACACATTGCTGCTATACTCGGGATGAAACTGGACACCGATAAACCAGGGATGCCCGACCAGTTCCATAGTCGCTTCAAATTCTTCAAGATAATCGCTGTTGAATTCATAGCGGTGTCGGTGTCTGTCACTAATATTTGTTTTTTTGTAGGCTTTGTGGACCAGGGTTCCCTCCTCAATCGTACAGGGATAAAGTCCCAGTCTCATGGTTCCGCCTTTTTCCGTAACTCCTTTTTGTTCCTCCATCAAATCTATAACCGGATGCCTGGTCATCCGTGTCATTTCTGAAGAGTTTGCATCTGTATGGCCCAAAACATTTCTCGCAAATTCAATAACGGCACATTGCATACCCAAACAGATTCCAAGATAGGGAATCTTGTTTTCACGTGCATATTTAACAGCCAGAATTTTCCCTTCAATACCCCTGTCACCAAATCCCGGGGCTACAATAATTCCTTCATAGCCTTTCAATAAATCCTGGTAGGTATTTTCATTTATATTTTCAGAATGAATACAGCTTAATTTTACCTGGGTAAAATTTTCTGCACCGGCATGGGTCAAGGATTCAATAATACTTTTGTAAGAATCATGTAATTCCACATATTTTCCAACCAGGGCTATTTTTGTGGAATGCTTGGGATTTGTTAATTTATCTACAAAGTTTTTCCATGGTTCCAGGGCAGGTGGATTTCCAATAGGTAGACGTAATAAATTAAGTGCTGTAATATCGAGTCTTTCCTGTTGCATTCTGAGGGGCACCTCATAAATGGTAGGAACATCAATCGATTCAATTACAGAGTCTAAGCCCACGTTACAAAAAAGAGCTACTTTTTTCCGAATATCTTTTGTTAATTTCCTTTCTGTTCTTAAAACCAGAATATCGGGTTGAACTCCATTTTCCAGCAAGGCCTTTACAGAATGCTGGGTAGGTTTTGTTTTTAATTCGCCGGAAGCAGCGAGAAATGGAACAAGCGTAAGATGAATGACCAGGGTATTTCCTACCCCCATTTCCCATTTTAACTGTCTTACGGATTCAATATAGGGTAAGGATTCAATATCCCCGACGGTACCTCCAATTTCTGTAATCACCACATCATAGTCGTGTTGACCCAGAAGCTTAATCCTTCTTTTAATCTCATCGGTTATATGTGGAATCACCTGTACGGTTTTCCCCAGATAATCTCCTTTTCTTTCCTTATTTATAACAGACTGATATATTCTGCCTGTTGTGACATTATTAGCCTGTGAAGTGGGAACGCCCAAAAACCTTTCATAATGCCCGAGATCAAGATCTGTTTCCGCACCATCTTCCGTCACATAGCACTCTCCATGTTCATATGGATTCAAAGTTCCCGGGTCAACATTAATGTATGGATCGAGTTTTTGAATAGTGACCTTGTAACCTCTTGCCTGAAGCAATTTTGCCAGTGATGAAGAAATAATTCCTTTACCCAGGGAGGAAGTAACTCCTCCGGTTACGAAAACGTATTTGGTTGTAGCCAATTTTTTATGAATTTACATTTAATCCGCAAAGTAAATAATTAATTCGCAGAAGGTAGAATTTTGAGCCAACAAATTACGAAGAATTATAGATCGGGTGCGACTTTATCTATGAATGAGATCTTATCTTCGAGAAGTTTAATTTTTTCATGCGCATTTTTTATCTTCTCTTCA
>CBDUPM010000603.1:0-2159 GCA_965369105.1 uncultured Bacteroidales bacterium
TGAGAACCCTGGCACCCGCATCCGGAATCGGCCATAGCCATTGGTTCAATAGCTGGCTGAGATTCTTCACCCAGTTTTTCAACCCTGGCGGTAACTTTTTGAAGTGAAAAAGGAAGATTCTTTTCGTTTTCTGTCAGGTATTGGATGGCCTGATTATAAAATACGGTTTCATTATGATCCAATAAATGTTCCAGGTGTGCAACCACCGTATTTTCACCTTTGTCAACCATAATAGCCATCACTTTTACCTCATCATAAGGTTCCGCTTCGCGTTTTTCAATGGTTATGGCATCCACAGGACAGTGACCGATACAGGCTCCCAGTCCGTCGCACATCAGATCGCTGATAAGTCTTGCCTTTCCATCAATGATTTGCAAAGCTCCCTCGTGACAGTTAGGAACGCAATCGCCGCAACCATTGCATAAATCCTCGTCTATTTTTACAATCTCTCTTAACATGACTTTTTTATTTAAATTTTAACTGTTTTCCTACTTTTATACTACAAAAATATCTCTACTTTTGAAGAAAGCTTGTAACATTTGTTACAAATTCAAAAAAAATATGGAAAATTCTCAGCTGATTGAGCCCTGTAATAAAGAGTGTAGTTTTTGTTTTCTGAACTATACCGATGTACTGAAAAAAAACTATCTTTTTAAAAACCTGTATCCTAATGAGATAGGCGAAATTATAAGGGAAATCCATCACCAGGTAAAACAGCTGGAAAAGGGTGAAATTCTTGCCGTGGAAGGGGAAGAACTGCATCATTTAATGATCATAGTAAAGGGTTCGGTTGTTGGAGAGATGATGGATTTTGAGGGGAATATTATCAGGGTTGAAAAACTCAGGGCACCTGAAACCGTTGCAACCGCTTTTCTTTTTGGAGAATCCGGTAAACTCCCCGTAACCATTACCGCAACTGAAGAAAGTAAATTTCTATTGATAAAAAAGAACGATCTTTTAGATTTATTCAGGAAAAATCCGGTGGTACTAAAGAATTTTCTTTCCATTATTTCAGACAGGGCACAATTTATGAGTCGCAGGATAAAACTCCTGAGTTTAACTACGATCAAAGGGAAAATCTCGACTTATCTGCTTGACCTTGTAAAAAAGAACAGATCGCTTGATTTAATTCTCCCCCATTCTCAGCAAGAACTGGCTGAGATATTCGGAGTATCCAGACCTTCTGTTGGGAGGACATTCCGGGAAATGCATGAAAACGGTTGTATTGAAGCGAAGGGGAAACAGGTAAAAATCCTTGATACCGCAAGGCTTTCGGATTTACTAAAAGGGGAATAAATCTGAATTTGTAAAATGAATTAAACCTTTGAAAGAATTCAAAGTCCTATAAGCTTTACAATCATTTATTAAAAAATCAATCCAATGAAACACATCTTAACTTTATTAGGGGCACTTTTCATTATTATAAATTTGTCTGGCCAGGCACCACCGCGTGATCTGGAAACCACGGCAAAAGAACGTACAAAAAAAATGAAAGAACTTATCCAATTCAGCGATGAACAGGAAACAAAAGTTTATGACCTGAATCTGGATCTTGCAAAAAAACGCCAGACTGCATTCGAGAATCGAACCGGCGACCGGGAAGAGATGCGTGCTACTATGAAAAATATCCAGGACGAATATGAAACGGAACTAAAAAAAGTACTGGACGAGAAACAGTATATCAAGTATCTGGAAGAAAAAGATAATTTAAGATCCGGCAACAGGCAACAAAGGCCGGGTGGACAGGTAAGAGGAGGTGAAAGGAAGGGACGTGGGTGATAGAGAGATAAGGTGAGGAGGTGAGTGGACAAGGGAATTCGTGAAATCGAAGTCCCGGAACCACAGGACCTCCTTCCATTTTATATCCAAATAAATTAAAATCCACCGGGCAAATCTGCTGATTTTTTTTATATTGAAGAAATCAAAATTTCTAAAAATGAAAATCATATCACTTAACCAGGTAGAAAAGCAAAAGGTTAATATGGATGGTGCAGAAAAAGCATACAAGCAGATGCCCTTATCAGCTGCTGACGGAGCTCCTGTTTATTCATACAGGGTCTTTACGGTAGAAGCCGGTGGATATACTCCTTACCATCGGCATCCTTATGAGCATATGAACTATGTAATGTGTTTACTAGCTAATTTTATTATATTTGTTG
>CBDUPM010000604.1:0-2157 GCA_965369105.1 uncultured Bacteroidales bacterium
CTTCCGGATTGGAAAATAAATGTTCTCCGAATGGCGGATAACAGAAATAATATAAAAACAGAAGTAAAATACCTGATATGGAGGCGAATTTGATAAATATTCCCAGTATTAAACCGATACCAATAAGGATTAATCCCCAGATATTAAGAAAGTTGATAATACTTAGTATGGAATCATCCGAGGCAAGACTATGATAAAAACCGGAAAGGAATCCATAACTGCCTTTTAAAAATCCTTCTGCAGACCAGGCAGGACTTGCTAATTTATAAATTCCTTCATATAAGAAATGCCAGCCAATAACAAATCTTAACAGAAAAGGAAACCATTTTTTCAATGATCCCATAAATTATGCGGTTGGTAATAAGATCAAAAATAGGACAAAATGGACAGAAGAAGAACAGGATATTTTATTTGAATATATTCTAAATTGGAGACGACCCAGTTGCAACTTCCATGATTTGACACTAATTACTCAGGAAGTCTTTATAAAAAATATAGGGATAAAGAATTATTTTTTAAGACTTGCCTTTGAGAAAATATAATCGGGAATTTCGGTATCAAAAATCACCTCGTCAATAATGAACTCAGTTCCCTCGCCGGATTTCAGCATATCCTTGAATATAATCCGGGTTGGATACCATCTTCCCTGAAGCTGTTTAACATCATACAAATCTGTCTTTTTTAATAATTTACCACTTTTTGCATAAAGTTCTTCTTTAAGAGGAACATACCTGATTTTATCTACCCAGACTTTCCGTTTGGGATAGGCCATAAGATTGTCAGTGGCATCCATTTCGATTACCCAGCAATCTCTTTCATTTACCAACTCCTCACCGGTAACCACCGAATTATAATGATCCGTGAGTTTGGAATCGTCCATCATATCTTCATAAGAAAGATCGGAACCCATTACCGACTGCCTAAGCATATGACCGGAAATCTGGATAGTTCGGTCGGTGGAAGGAGAAAACAACCACAACTGATCCTCCAGCTTAAGCATTTTGGTACCCCTTTCCCTTGCAGGATTCAGGTATTCGGTAAATGACTTTTTTTCTCCTACTATCCAGGATTTTGATTCAATGGTACGGTCCCCCCTTTTCCCATGAATGATCATTTTGGAAGTGTGAATCATATTTTTGGCGGACATGTTTTTGTCAATTTTTTCCAGTATTTCATTCCCGTCCGGATATTGTCCAAAGGTATAAAGCGGGAAGAGAATTAACAGTAGCAATATTTTTGTTTTCATGGCTGTATGTATTAATGTTCTAATTCTTTGAAAAGAGAAGCTGTCTGGCGTTTATAAATCCCAATTCCGGAAAGCATCGTGCCAATTACCGTTGATAATAAACCCGGTATGAATCCTAAATAATATGCTTCCGGGGTAATCCTGGCTCTCATTACAGAAGGCATCATAATGGTGGCTTCCTGCATCATATCGCCCACATCAATTCCTTTGGTTTGCAGCAGGTATGCAAAACTTAAACCTATCGCAGTTCCAAAGAAAGATCCGATGAATCCAATTACAACCGATTCACTGATGAGCGAACGGTAAATGTGCCCTTTTTCCTCTCCGATAGCCAGACGTACACCTACCTCACCGTATCTTCTCAATCCGGAAAGAAGTCCTGCGTTCCATAAAACAATGGACATAACAAGGATAAAAATAAATGCTATCAGGGCTGTCATCATTTCTGCCATATCAATCATCTGAGCCATATTATCCTGGTCTCTCATGCTGATCATTTTAGGTGAGAACGGATCCTTTGGGTCGGTGTATTTTTCATTAAAAGTGCCTGAAATAGTTTCGGCCAATTCATTATCAAAATAACCACCGGGCAGGAATCCCAGGATCTCGCCGGTTGCATCTTCCATATCCAGTGCCATCCGGGCATCTTCAATATC
Organism: uncultured Bacteroidales bacterium; assembly: GCA_965369105.1. GTDB lineage: Bacteria > Bacteroidota > Bacteroidia > Bacteroidales > JAGLSB01. The sequence goes on from CBDUPM010000604.1 coordinate 1,903, forward strand.
CATGATCATGGTTCCCCTGTCCATTGCCTTTACCCCGAACGAAACGGTTCCTGAAACCGTAAAATTACTGATGGCCATACTTCCATACATGGTAGAGGAAATCAGGGTGACCGGCTCTCCCGGATTTATCCCGAGGTTGCGGGAAAACTCCTCAGACATTAAAACTTCTCCCGGTTTTTCAGGGTATTTCCCACGGGTAATATTTTGGCGAAGATTTAACCTTTCCGGTTCTTTACTGTCTTTTGAGAAAAGATC
>CBDUPM010000605.1:0-2157 GCA_965369105.1 uncultured Bacteroidales bacterium
GGATTTATTTTCCTGAAATAACAGGAGCATGAAGTACGGGCTAGTATGGCCTGACCTGTTTTATATATATTTTTCGATTTGAAATTTCAGAATCCACTTTAAATTCAATATCCAGCCCATAATCGTAATAGTCGCAATCACAATTATGCACAAAATTATAAAACCAGGTTTTTAAAGTGCTGAGCAGGTTTCCCAGTTCATAAAGTTCGTCGTCTGACATTACATGTCCTGCTCCCTCACCATAGGCATTGGAATTACTGTTATATTCAAGTGTATAAGGATTCTCCCCATCCAGTGAAAAAGTATATATAATTACCTGGTCGTGAATAATTCCCGGGAGGGGTTCTACTATGCTTATTTCTCCAAATTGTGCATTCACTACGAATGCATGGTTCTTATTATAAAGATTTTTTGTGATGGCTACTCCATTTGCATCCTCATCGGGAAAGGAACGATGCGCAAGAACTCCCATTGAGCAGGACATATGATCAATTTTAAAATACTCACGTTCTTCGAATGCGGAATAGTTCCAAAGGCTTGCCCATACCTGTTTAATGGCAAGATCAACCGGTTCGGATTGATTGTTAAGTTTTCCTGTAAATGAACTGTAGAGTCCTGCACCATTGAATTCCTCCAGGTCTTCTGCATTGGTAGATGAACGGAATCTGTAGGATGTGAAACGCGGATCAGATTCAAGTATGGAATATACACTGCTCAATAAGGATTGATCAATTGGTGAGCTTATTATTTGATTGCGGAAAAGACGAAGTTTTTCTTTTCGATATAAACTATTGGTTTTGAATTCATTATCTGTTATCATAGATTCCAGCTCAGGCAATAGTCCGTTATCTTCTAAATGTTTTTCATAAAAATAGAAAGGAATGGCAAAATAATTTTCCGGAACCGGAGGTGGCATATCGGCAAATTCAAATGCATTGAGCATTTCCGCAAAATTGGATGCCTTTGCTCCCATCCGGTTTAAATCATTAAATGAGGCATTATCCAGATTAATAAGCGTTTTGGCTGATAAATCTTTCTGTAGAATAATGGTTTCCGAGGGTTCGTTTTCCATCCAAAAATTAGTTGCCTCTGTAATATTTGCACTTCTGATGAAAAAGGAATCACTATCAACTTTAAGGTAAACCAATTTACCTACCAGACTGTTGAGTTCAGGATTTTCAAATGCATCTTTTAATGCCATATTCGGTGTTCCCCGGTTGTGACTGAGAATATTTATGTGACTTAAAGGGGGTTGAAACTCCGTTGTTATGATTCCTGCAACCACCGATATATCAATTGGGATTCCATTGGTCATGATTATATCATGTCGTTGCAATTCCGTATCATAGATATCTGTAATATCAACTTTTTGAAGGTATCCATAACTTTCAGCCAGGTTCAGTGCCTGGTAGTTTTGCCCTTCGAAAAGTTCATTTGCTGTTTTGGTTGGAATATCTCTACATCCTGCCCAGGAGTCATTTGTTGAATAGAAATAGAGCTTAGCTCCAATGGTTGATGAGGCCAGAATCCTTTCATAACACCATTTCATATCTTCGCAACTTGCCCCATCCCCGGAAAAGAATTCAAAAGTATAAATATCGGGTTCTTTATAATAATTCAGTGTAATGGGAAACAGGTAACGGGATGGATTGTCGTTATATTGAAAGTAATTATAATGATTCAGGGTATTGTTATAATCGAGGAAGGTGTAAGCGAATAAATAATGAGACTCGTAAATTTTGGAATTCATATAATAAACCTTTCCGCTTCTTTTGTCTATGGTAATTTTAACAGATTCCACCTCTCCGAGATGGGTTTTTGCCGGCGAACTGCTGATCATTTTATGACCTTCTCTGCCGGCGAGCCAATTAATATAGGGTAGTTCATCGTATTGCTTTTTAAGCAGGCGGGCATCAATGGGATCAGGATTATTCTTTTTTTCAAAATATACATCCAGATCGAAATAGTCTTCCCTGGTAATTTTCAGGCTATCAATGCTTCCCAGGCTTTTTAATTTTGATTCAGTTGGAGTTTTCGAAGCAATCACAAAGTTGTTAGTAAGGCTAAGCAAAACGTATTGCTGAAGACCTGATGGTCCCTGAAGACTCAAATAATAAGTCCCTTCTGAAAGATTTATTCCCAACGAGCCTGCTGAAG
>CBDUPM010000606.1:0-2150 GCA_965369105.1 uncultured Bacteroidales bacterium
GATCGCTTCGAATCTGACTCATTATTTATGGATAGCTCTTTCATTAGCACATTAGAACATCATTCCTTTTTTATCACCGTTGCGGAAGCTTGCGCTGCCGGCATAATCAGCAGGTCGTTAATGTTGACATGAGGAGGTCGGGTAAGGGCAAATAGGATCGCCTCCGCCACGTCCTCTGCGTATAAGGGGGTAAATCCTTTGTACACTCCATCGGCTCTTTCTTTGTCTCCTTTAAAACGGACAGTGGAAAATTCTGTGTCCACGGCCCCCGGGGCAATATTGGTAACTTTAATACCATACTGAACCAGGTCGATCCTCATTGCCCTGGAAAGTGCATCCACTGCATGTTTGGTGGCAACATAAACATTTCCTTTTTCATAGGCTTCCTTGCCGGCTATACTTCCAATATTTAAAATATGACCTGAATTTCTTTCCACCATCCCTTTGCTAATTTCTCTTGAAATATAAAGCAATCCTTTTAAATTGGTATCAATCATTCTTTCCCAGTCATCCACCACTCCTTCCTGGATATGATGCAATCCGACAGCCAGTCCGGCATTGTTTATCAGGACATCCACTTTTTCCCATTCACCGCTTAAATCTTTCAGAGCCTCCAATACTTCATTCCGGTTCCTGATATCAAAACAAAGGGATTTTATCTTTGCTTTGGTTTTTGATTCCAATTCATTTTTCAGATTCTTCAGATTTTCCGCTCTCCTGCCCGTAATAATAAGATCGAAATCATTTTCCGCAAGCAGGCGGGCAGAAGCTTTTCCTATTCCGGCTGTGGCACCTGTGATAAGGGCGATTCTTCTCATGCTATAGAAATTTTGGATATAAAGTTAACAGCTTTAAATAATTTTGAAGGCTCTGTGTGAAAAAAATGCAGGCATCAGGAAAAAAAAGGCTTCGCTTTAATTCGGAAAAGTAGTTCACGCAAAGCCGGTTGAAAGCAGAATGCACAGGATTGCTAAGAAAATAAGAGAAAACTATTGAAGTCTGCAGAAATTAAAGCTGTAATAAGCTCCTCCCCTTTGCTTCAGAACAAATCGATTAACAAGCCGGGTAGCTCCCCCTTCAATCATTCCTTTCAATGTCTTTTGCACATGGCCTCACACCCTCCAATAATTTTAGTAAATTCGCCTCCGTAAAAATGCAGGAATGGAAGTAAAGCCTTTTAAAGACAGAAAAGACAGCCGAAAGGATCAGGTAAGGGATATGTTTAACCAGATTGCCGGGCAGTATGACTTTCTGAATCATTTCCTTTCTTTCAATACCGACAAACGCTGGCGAAGGGTACTGGTTAAAATGCTGAGCAGGGAAAACAGGAAAAACAATCCTGCTTCAGAAAAAATTTTCATTCTTGATGTGGCCACGGGTACCGGGGATCTGGCATTTGCCCTTTCAAAAATTCCTGACAGTCAGATTACCGGTCTGGATCTTGCACCGGAAATGCTTCAGATTGCCATTCAAAAATCGAAAAAAAGAAAATCAGATATTGACTGGCTGGTAGGCGATTCGGAAAATTTACCCTTTCCGGATTCGGAATTTCATTTTGTAACCGTAGCTTTTGGGGTGCGGAATTATGAAGATCTTTCCCTTGGTTTAAAAGAGATGACCAGGGTATTAAAACCCGGTGGACAGCTGTTTATCCTGGAATTTTCCAAACCCGGAAAAGGCTTTTTTTCCTGGAGCTATTCTCTGTATTCAAAAAAAATATTACCCTTTCTGGCATCATTGTTTACCAGTGAGCCCCGGGCATATATTTATCTGCCCGATTCCATTGCAGCTTTTCCATCGGGTGAGGGAATGCTGAATGAATTAAAGAAAGCCGGTCTGGAAAATGCTTATTTTCGCAAATTAACCGGAGGAATTGCCAGTATCTATGTAGGCAGGAAAGGCAGTCTGCAATAAACGAAAACTGCCTTTTTTGATTGCCTGATTCCGGGTATATGTCAGACTCAAATCCAAAACAAGAGATACCGTGTACTCTTTTTTAAAATAATCTCCCCAATTTATTTCGTTACGAGAATATTCTCATTATATTTGTATGGAGAATATTCTAAAAAAAATCATTCATTTCATGCCAAGAAACAGACGATTAAGGAAAGTGGTTGCTCCCCCGGCTTTTAAGGGATTTAAGCCTTATG
>CBDUPM010000607.1:0-2149 GCA_965369105.1 uncultured Bacteroidales bacterium
AGATCAGGGCTCCACATTCCGGGTATTCTGACCGGATACAGGAAGTGCATATAAAAATTATTCATGTCCTGATTGAGGCTGTAGAGAATGGTTTGGAAGCAGGGAAATAATTGCCGGGCGTGGTTTAGCTGTTTCGGGATCCCGGTTTTCTGATTTTCAGCGCCTTAACCTGTGAAGTTTTGCCAAAGATTCGGTTTAATTAGTGATCAGGGCTATCCGGGTCATTTACTCACCTCAAAAGTTCCTTTTTTTTCATCCTTCCAGATACCATCTTCCAGAGTCTGTTGAATAGCGATTCCGCTAAAGCTTTCCTTAGAAGGAGTGTTAAAGGAAGCATGAAGAATCAGAATTTTACTGTCTTTTTGAACACTCTGAATCACAATAGGAACGTCAGATTCGGTGACATAACTCCCATTGATTCGAACATTGTTTAATCCGGGTCCGGAAAGAGCGCCTTCTATTTTCCAGATATCCGTTTTGTCCAGGATCTGTCCGGTTGGAGATTCATATTTCTTTTCTTTTTCTACTTCTCCGAGTCTTAAGGTAATAAACAGGGCTGAACTTTCTCCTTCCAGTTCTATTGTACCGGAATAATCTCCTTCAACGGATGGCGGTTTTTCCTCCTCACAGCTTAGTAAAAACAGAAGGCAAATGAATAAGAAGTTCGTTTTCATATTGAGAATTTCAGGTCTTTAACTTTTCCATGGTTGTTTTCTTATAACTTCTCCCGATATTTAAGAATTTCCCATCAATTTCAATCTCATAATAATTAAATCCGCTGACCTTTTCGGTATTTACTATAAAAGACCTGTGAATGCGCAAAAAGGTTTCAGGCAAACGGGATTCTATTCCACTTATTTTTTCCTTACTGATTATTTCTTTCCCTTCTAAAGCGTGGATGCATATATAATCTGCAAGACTTTCAATATACAAAACTTCATCATAGGATAAACGAATTTTTTTCCGGTTTGAGATCACTTCAAAAAAATTCTTTTGCAACTTTTCTTTTTCATTGATCAATCCGGTTATTTTCTTTTTGGAACCGGAAAGCTGTTGAAACATAAGCAAAAAAGACCCCAAAAATACGATCATATACAGTACAATTCCCAGAACAAGGGTGTCGCGTGCATACGGATTTATTTCTCCCAGATTAAAATTTGCCAGGTAAATAAAGGAAAACGTTAAAACCAGTAATTCGAGATAGAGGGAAACAACAAAGGTATAAAACAGGTAAAGGCCGAAATAAAAATATTTTTTTCTTAAAAGAAAGCGGGGAACCAGGAAATAATTAAAAAAGTAAGATGTTGCTATTACCACAGGCAGCAGCAGACTAACAAAATAAAATGCGTTCAGGGAATTTCCCCAGGAACTGCCAAAAATAAGTGTCAGCAGAATAACTACAAATACCCAAAAAAGGAGATGATATATTTTTATTTTCATATAAATTTTGATCCTGAATAAAAAATTTCCTCTTGATTTATACCCGAATTTCTAAAAAAAATCCCTGACTTAAAAACTTTATCGATAAACAACAGTATTAGCGATGGATATGACCTTGATTGAATATATTGCTTTGATGTAATTTTGATAGTGTAATAATAATTTAAATATTTACTGTCATGAAAGAATTTTTTTATACCGGAGGACCCTTATTTATGGGAATCCTCACCGTTTTGTTAATCTTAATGGTCGCCTGGGCAATTATTAATCTTCTGGCTTTTCTCAAAGATAAAAGTGCTGCAGCAAAAATCAGAAAAAGACTGGTCCATGTCAAATCCATAGGATTGTTTTCTATCATAACCGGAATTCTGGGTCAATTGATCGGAATTTATATGGCTTTTACCGCCATTGAACAAGCCGGAGACATCTCACCTGTACTTATTTTCGGAGGACTGAAAGTGTCCATGATTACGACTCTTTACGGGACTTTTATTTATTTGGCTTCCTTATTGATCTGGGTGATTATTGATCTGGTGATGCAGAAAGCGAATTAATCAGAATTTACTCCTCCCGGAAGATCTTTCCGGGGGGATCTCTTAACCCCCGGGGGGTTTTTCGTCGGAAGCCGCGAAGCAGATTCTGCTTCGCGGTTTCTTTTTTATGGTAAATAGTCTCATTTCTTCATTCTCCTCTACGAGATTTCGGCTTT
>CBDUPM010000608.1:0-2147 GCA_965369105.1 uncultured Bacteroidales bacterium
CCGGATCCTCAGGATCAGATAAAAGTTCAATTATTCCTGTATTCTCATCAATAAATAATACTTTTTCCCAGTTTTGCCCACCATCGGTCGTTTTAAAAATGCCTCTTTCACTATTGGGACTAAAAAGGTGACCCATGGAAGCAACGAGAACAATTTGAGGGTTTTCAGGATGAATAACAATATCCGATATATGATGACTTTCATTTAAAGCTTTATGCTGCCAGCTTTCTCCTCCATCCGGGGAAAAATACACGCCGTTTCCGGGATGACTCAGGCGGGCAGAATATGATTCTCCGGTACCCACCCATATTTGTTCAGGATCCGATTTTGAGATAGTAATGGCCCCAATGCTGCTTTCACCTGTCTGATCGAAAACCTGGAAATATCGGGTTCCGTTATTTATCGTTTTCCATACGCCGCCATTTCTTGCACCCAGGTAATAGGTATAACGGTAATGGGAATCCCCGGTTTCGGGAACTGCAATGCAGGATATCCATGATCCGGCTTTATGGGGTGCCATATTCCTGTATTCAAGAACATTACCCGGATTAATCTGTGCAATTATTATCGGTTGACAGATGAATATTAAGATGAAGATTATTGCCAGATTCTTGTAAATTTTAATTTTCATGTATGTGGATTTAATTTTTTTAAGTTATATTCCTCCAATTTAAATAAATCCTGTGGATAATCAGAATATTAAAAAAAAGAAAATTTCTGTAAAATAAAGTCAAAAAGAAACCTGAAAGTGTAACTGAAAATCAATTATATCCGTATAGCTTGATTAAGAATTTATGAAAAAAAGAATTCATAAAAATGATGAGGGACCTGATAAATCTTTAGAAGGCTCTGAAATTTCAAAAAATTTCACCCATGAAGACTTTTCATGGCTTGTAGAAAGTGAAAGCAAAACAGGATCTTACCATGAACCTGAATATGGTGATCTGAGTGTTCTGAATACGGATAGAACCATCCTTGAATCAGTTGGAAAAGAATTACTTTTTGATATCGTCAGCGATTACAATAATCTTTTAGAGACATCCTCAGCTGTTTACGAAAAAAACGGGGATTATGCCCTCGGTATTTTTAGCTCTTCCTGGTGCAGGTTTATGGATAAAGCTTCCAGGAATTTGTGTGAAACGGATTCCAATAAAAAAGCACTGGATTGCGGAAAATGGCATTGTCATGAGTCTTGCTGGAAAGATGCCAGCCTGGAATCTATAAAACAAAATAAAGAGATCGATATCGAATGCTCGGGTGGAATACGTTTATTTGCTTTACCCATAATAGCAGAAAATGAGATCGTAGGAAGCATTAATTTTGGCTATGGAAATCCTCCCAGGGAAAAAGAAAAGCTCAAAGAGCTGGCAAATAAATACCGGGTATCCTATTCTGAACTTGTTGAATTATCAGAATCATATACCGCCAGACCCTTGTTTATTATTGAATTGGCTAAAAAAAGACTAAGGTCTTCTGCCCGCTTGATAGGTGAAATGGTGAGTCGGCAAAGAGCTCAGGATCAATTGAAGATAAGTGAAGACAGGTATAGAAGATTAATAGAAAATTCACCCCAGATTTCTTATATTTTTTCAAATACTAAAGGTGCCATATTCTGGTCATCAGGAATCAAAAGTATTCTTGGGTATGAGCCGGAACAATTACTGAATGATCCATTTTTATGGATTAACAGCATTTATCCGGAAGACAGAAAGCCCATAGAGGAAAACCTGAAGCTGGATAAAATAAAGGAAGGGGAGGTATTTAACTACCGGATTTATGATAAGGATAAAAACCTTCATTGGTTTAAGGATACCATTTTCAAGCTAACCAGGAAAGAGAATGAAATAGTTTATGAAGGTTTTATTATAGATGAAACAGATGCTGTCACCAGAAACAAAGAATTACAGCTTGCATTATTGTCCATTGAAAGCAGCAATACCTCAGTGGTATGGACGAAAATGAATGGAGAATTGATTTATGCAAATGAAATGGCATATAAATCACTGGGATACAGTAAAGAGGAGTTTTTTAAATTGAAAACAGGGGATTATGATCTTCACTGGTATGAGTATGGCCAGGAAAATCTTTATTATCCGGAATTAAGGGAAAAGGATTTTTTTGTTGTTGAATCTGAGTTTAAGAAAAAG
>CBDUPM010000609.1:0-2147 GCA_965369105.1 uncultured Bacteroidales bacterium
GAACTATATACCCCTGGCTCCCAGGCTTACTTCCCAGGGTGGAATTAATATGAAGCATCCCTCCGGATTTGATGCTTCCTTAAGATACAGGTATATTGGAGACCGACCCGCCAATGAAGATAATAGCGTGAAAGCACTGGGTCATTTCATTGGAAACCTTATACTTTCTTACAGGATCAAAGGACTAAGGATATTCGGAGAGCTGGAAAACATCCTGAACCAGGATTGGAATGAAGCACAGTTTGACACAGAGTCCAGACTTTTTAATGAAGCTGTTTCGGTTTCAGAGCTACATTTTACTCCGGGAAATCCTGTAAATTTTCAGCTTGGGGTAAGCTATGAGTTTTAAAACCGGAAATACTAATTTGACTTTAAAGATTTTATTATTTTTTTAAGGAGTGCAGGAAAGCCGTAATTATCAATAAATCTTCCAAACCCTTTTCCCATCAGCATGAAGTCTGAAACTTCTTCCTGGGTGGATTTCCTGTGTTTAAGGATTTCAATACCGGTTTGAATTTCCTTTCGCATGGAAAAGAAGAAAAGAAAATTGGCTGAAACAATAAAAGCTAAATAAAAGGGATCTTTAAACCATATGCCGATCCAAAATATCATTACAACCATCCATCCCCATCGCATTACCAGGACCAAACCGGTAAGATAGCCCAGTATTACAGCGGCAAAATTTGCAATTAACACTCCAAACCAGTTAATTACAAAAAGAGCGCCTAAAAGCGGAGCCTGCCCGCGTCCTCCTCTGAATCTGAAAAATACCGGGTAAATATGGCCCAGCATGCCCATGATTGCAGTTATGAGAAAGTAGGGATGTTCAGGAAAGTATTCCCGGAAAAACCAGATAGGAATGGCTACCTTGATCATGTCGAGTATGGCAGTCAGGCATCCCCATTTTTTACCAAGATCCAGGGCTACGGTAGTGGCAGCAACAGTATTCGTTTCCAGTACAATGTCTGTATCCGGGATTTCTCGACGGTTTACCTGGAATTTACCCGATTTTTTAACAACGCGCATTATTATGCGGGCAAATGAGATCGTACCGCTAAGATAACCTGTCAATCCTGCTATCAATGCAATTAGCCATATATTTTCTATTCCGGTCAGCATAGTTTAATCTTCAATAATTAACAGACCATTATAACCGTCAATGGTGGCTTCCAGATCATCTTCAAGGCTGCAGGCATGATCGGCCGATGAAATTGCCGGAATAGACATTTCCCTGGCGACAATTGAAGCATGAGAAAGCATTCCTCCCGATTCAGAAACGATAGCTCCGGCACGCAGTAGAATGGGAGTCCAACCCACATCAGAGAACGGAATAACCAATATACAACCATCCACCACTTTATGAAAATCCTTATACCCCCTGACCACTTTTATTTTTCCTTTGTATGACCCCGGAGAAACCGGGATTCCCTGAAACGAATTTTTAGAGGAAATTTTAAGTGGGGGTGGATGGTCACCATAAATTATAGACGGAAGAGAATAATCTTTTTGATTTTCCATTTCTTCCCGGATTTCCTTTACTTTTTCTTTGGCATTTTTATTATTTTCCAGAGCTTCTTCCTTTATCAATTGATTTAATTCAGATAGCGATAAAAAGAAAACATCATCCTCAGCGGATAACAATCCTTTTTCCACAAGAAACTTTCCGGTTTTAAGAAAGAGAATTCTGAAAAGCCCATAACAACGGGTATACTCAGAGCTGATCATTTCCCTGTATAATCTATATTTTCCGGCTCTCCGGTAAATGGAACTTTTTTTAAATTCCGGAGAAATATTATTCTTTTGATTTATATTTTTTATTTCAGAACCAGGTTCTCCTTCTTTATTATCGATCATCCGGATAATAAAATTCCGGTCCTCCCTCCATGGGATACTGGAAAAATCATTTCCACTTTCACTAAAATGTCCGAATTCACGAATAAACTTTTCCATTTGCTTCAGAAAACCATCCAATGCCTCAGAGTTTTTATCCTTCTGCTGAAAAGAGGGGATTAATATGGAATTTCGTTCTTTTTTCGTTAGCTGTTGCCAGGAAGATTTTAAATCATTGATGGAGTATTTGGGATCATATTTTCTCAAGGCAGGAAAATCTTTTGAAAAATCTATAGAAGAATAAGGAATGTCTTTTT
>CBDUPM010000610.1:0-2133 GCA_965369105.1 uncultured Bacteroidales bacterium
CCCCAGGATATAAGAAACTGCGAGCATCATCCCCAGGGTCATCGTGCCATCTACAACAGCCATTGCTGCCAGAAAGGTAATCAGGATATTTTTAACCTCATTGATAAGAGTTGCGCCGGCCTGCTGGTATTGTGTGAGAGAAAGTGCCTTCACATTTACTTTGAATAATGAGGCCTGGACCTCTTCCCATTCCCAGCGTTTTTGTCGTTCCGCATTGTTGATTTTTATTTCTTCAATCCCATTGATAATCTGAATGATTTTACCCTGGTTTTCAGAATGTTTGGTAAAACTCTGATAATCGAGAGATCGTCTTCTTTTCATAAAGAGAAAAATCCATGCTATATAGATAGCAGATCCGAATAAAAAGAGCGCCAGGATCCCAAGATTATAGATTCCGAGGACAATAGAAAAAATGACGATAGAAAATCCGGCAAAAAGAATATCCAGAGAGGAGTTTGTAAGAAAAGATTCGATTCTCCGGTGATCATCAATTCGCTGGAGCAGATCTCCTACCTGTTTGGTATCAAAAAAGTTAAGGGGGAGTTTCATTAACTTAATCAGGAAGTCGGAAACAAGGGAAATATTGACCCGGGTGCTCAGGTGAAGCAATATCCATCCCCTTATAAAATTAACTGATTGCCGGCTGATTATAAGCACTAATTGCGCAATCAGGATTAATACAATAAATGACTGGTTTTCATTGTTGATTCCGTAATCAACCAAAGCCTGGGTCAGAAATGGGAATATCAGCTGTAGCAAACTCGCCATTATAATACCAATGAAGAGTTGTACAATAAATTTTCTATAGGGTTTGATATAATTTTTCAGGAAGGAGAAGTTTTTTCTTTTAATAGTTTCACCTTCTTCGGAATAAAATTCAGGTTTTGGCTCCAGCAGTAGCGCCAGGCCCTTATCTTCTCCATCTTTTCGATTACTCAGCCATCCCTCCTTAAATTCTTTATGACTGTAGGACATATGTCCATGTGCAGGGTCAGAAACGAAAACTTTTGTTTTGGAAACTTTATATACCACAACAAAATGATCCTGTTTCCAATGAGCAATCAGGGGAAGCGGAGCTTCTTTTATCAGTTGTTCCATGGTAATCGAAACTCCCAATGTCCGGAAGCCTATAGCTTCAGCTGCGTCAGAAATTCCAAGAAGGGAGACTCCATGCCTGCTGATATAGCTTTTTTCACGCAGGGTTTGAATCGTATATTTCCGGCCATAGTGTGAAGCAACCATTCTAAGGCAAGTAGGACCACAGTCTCTTGCATCAAGTTGTTTGAAAAAGGGAAAAGACGCCATAGTTTCAAGCTTAGGAGGCTAAATTTAATAATAAAATTGAATAAGTGATATTCATAAAGCTTTTATCGAATCTAATAATTGTTCTGCCTGATCAGAATAATAGTTATTTTGATTCACCAGAATTTCAAGGTTGTTTTTGGCTTCATCTGATTTGTCTGAAGCGATCATGCATAAACTATAATACCATTGAGAAATTTGGTTTAATTCTGAGTTTTCCGGATCCAGCATATTTTTTAAATGCAAACTCGCACTTTCAAAGTCATTCTTTTGCATGGATATCAGGGCCAGGGACAAAATTTCCCTTTCCTGAATATCTGAACTGCGTTTGATTCTGTTGTCATTGCTAATTTTGTACAAATCGTATATCGAATCCTTTGAATCTGAATCCCATTCAAAAAAGGCAGGTTCAAGGATACTTATCAGTTTTTCATCCGCTGAAGGGTTAAAAAATGATTCGTAAAGGCCTGCGTTCAGTTTTTTGCGATTGTTATCATTTATTTTTTTGAAGCTGCCAACTCCAATTAATATTAATATGGAAATACTTGCAGCTATAGCCATTATGATGTTTAAACTTCCTGAACCTGACTTTTTGCTGATGGTTTTTTCAAGTGTTTTTTTAAATTTTGCTTCAGATTTATCTTTGGGTTCATATACTGAACGGCCAAATTCGATAATATCCTTTTCAACTTCATTACTTAGTTCCCTGGACATTCGAGCTTTGAAATATTCAGACAGCTCTGTATCCAGCTTGATTCTTTTTCTAATATATTCCTGAAGTTCCTTATTTTTTTTTATCTCAATTTCAAACAGCTTTCTCTCCTGTTTGTC
>CBDUPM010000611.1:0-2126 GCA_965369105.1 uncultured Bacteroidales bacterium
AAAAAGCCAGTATCTAATTCGTCCTGAGTGATGTCCAGTGGAAAGTATTTTATCCCTGATGTTTTATCCACTTCACCGGTGTGGTAACTGGCATAAACATTATTTCCATCTTCAAGCAGGAGCTCTGACAATTTTTTTCCGATTCCTGAAGAACCTCCGATAATTAAATAATTTTTCATACCCAAGTAACCTTGGGGAGGATTAATTGTTTAAATGGAATAAGTGAAAATTCTGTTAATGAAATAACACGATTTTATTTATTGGTGATTTTGGGATACATCAACAAAGAAAAACTACCCGGTGAATGAGATGATTTTAGCTCCGTATAGACAGCATTTAAATTTACATATCTTCGATTTTCCATCCATTCCGGTATTCACGATCCAGGTAAGCATTCGCCGATTTATCGTTTGTAATTTCCATTTTATCCGCATTGTAAAATAATGTTTTGCCTGATCGGAGAGCAGTTGCATAAAGATTAACGGCTTCAGTTATTGGCCATGCCTGTCGGAAGCTCCCGGCGATTTGTTTTTGGTTTTTAACCCCATTAATGAATCTTTTCACTCCCGGTATTTTAACGGCACCTTCTGCCGCTGAAATTTCTTTAACGGCCTTTATATCTCCTGAAAGCAGATAGGGGTCCCGGACTAAAAAGCCGGAAGTCATAATGATTCCCCGGTCCCCTTTGAACATCATACCTTCTGAAGGGAAATCGATTTCCCTGTCATAAAATTCCTGTGGGACAGGCGGACGCATTCCACCGTCATACCAGATTAAATCGACGGCCGGACGATCTTTAATGGCAGGATATTTAAAGCGGACAGAACAAGCAAACGGAAAGGAAAAATCATTATGAATTTTATAGGCAGAACCATCGGGTTTTATATCATAAACATGATTCAGGTTGGGTTCAATAATCTCTGGCTTTTCAAGTTTAAGGGCTTCGAACACGCACCACAGACTATAATGTCCCATATCGGCCATGGACCCACCACCAAAGTCGTACCATCCCCTGAAAACCATATTCGTATAATGAGGATGATAGGGACGTTCTGATTCCGGACCAAGCCACAGGTCCCAGTCAAATCCTTCCGGAATTTTTGGACTGTCCACTGGTTTCATAGCATATTGCGGCCAAACAGGGCGAAATGACCAGTTATGTATTTCTTTCAGTTCCCCAATCGCGCCTCCATTGATCCAGGCCATGATCTGATCCATATTTCCATTTGAATCCCAGGGCATCAAATGAGTTACGGCATTGGATGCTTCTGCCAGATTCACAACCTTCTTTCCTTCCACTAGCCGGTTGGCGAGCGGTTTATGCATAGTAACTGCAATATTACGTTTTAGTGCAGCTGCAGAAATAATTCCATGGACATGATCGGTTGTCATAACCTGGACAGCATCCAGGTCTTTTTCTTTTTCAAATAATTCCCGAAAATCAGTATAGGCTTTACATCCTTTAAAAGCTTTACCAGGTTTTGCATGCCGGTAGTATGCTTCCACCAGTTCTTTTCCATTATCCAGTCCGCCGGGAATGGTATTATTTCCTCCGGTTGTCCAATTCGGATTTCCTATTAGTTTACGCATGGAATCCCTTAGCCCGGTAGGTCCCCAATCGAAATACCCAATTGCTTTTTTCTGAGGATCACATACCGCAGTTACCTGCACTTCAGGAATTTTAAGCAGATCAGGTAATTGCCGCAGACCCTGGGTTCCCAGTCCGATATAAGCCACATTGATTTTATCACTCGGTGCAATGCTGCCTGATCTTCCTAAAACATGAGCAGGAACAATGGAAAAGCCAACAGCTGCTGTTGAAAGTCCCCCGATAAATTTTCTTCGGTTAAGAGTATTCTCCTTTTTAAGAGTGTGTTTTTCCCTGGAAATTTTGTTTTTCATGTTGGTTTTTATAAGGGTTTACTAATACACTCAAAAGATATAAATCTTTTCTGAGCTTTAGAATAGTAAAGACAAACTACTTAAAAATTAATAATCGTCCTGGTATCTTATGTGCAAATAATCAGGATTTTAGGAGTATGTGAATTAACTTTTTTTGTATTTTTATTTGATATTATTTATTGAATCGACTGGCTTAAGGACTATTGAATTTAAATAATTATTTA
>CBDUPM010000612.1:0-2123 GCA_965369105.1 uncultured Bacteroidales bacterium
ATTTTTTCTCCTGGTATGGACTGGTTATTCAGTGGGATCATAATCGTTCCATAGCTATAGTCTTTTCCTTCTATGGAAAACTGATCGGTCGCCACATACACCCTGATGTCCAGATTTTGAAATTCATTGAGAACGAAAGGGGCAAAATAGGAATCCCAGGTCATTAAAAGGGCATAATCACCTTCACCAAACATATTTCCATGGTTTGAGGCAGGAATATTTTTCCCGGAATATAAGTTTCTGAGGATCTTATCATCATTCACAGTAGTAAATTGTAAATTAAATGAATAAGGGAGATTCCACGTAGATACATCATAAAAGGTAGTATCATCGTAGGTTTTTACCGGTTCAAACAAGGATTTTATAAGTCTGAATTGATATTGAGAATTCTCAACTATATAGGCTTTTCCGGCCTTAAAAGGAATATTATTAATGCTTACATTTTTTTCTAATATTCTTGTCCGGATCTGATGTTTGCCCAGTAAGTCGACAAAGGCATTCAGCCTGTCCAGATCATATTCATCTCCAAAAATATACGCCTTTACAGGACTTTGCCCTGCTTCTTCCAGGGCTGACTTATAAAATTCCTGCTGGTAGTTTAGTAATTCATTTTTTAATTCCATTCCTGCCTTCAGGCTTGAGAGGGTAACCGTAAACTGATTTTTAACGGCAGTAGAGAAGCTTCTTAAACCATGACTTGTTTCTCTTAGATTTCCCCTGTACCCGGCTTGCTCAAAAAGAATCCCGATTCCGGAATTTATATCGGGATAGGATGATCCTTTTCCATAGTAAAAATCATCAAACCTTTCTTCTGTAAAATATAGTTCACCTATTTCATCGAGAGCTTTTGCATGAAAAGATGCAATTTTTTTAGTGAGTTCGTAATTTCTGAAGGGAGTTAGCGGGTTATTGCGACTTTCGACCCCTGGTTGAAAGAAGAAGGTTGAATTAGCACCCATCTCATGATGATCGGTATAAATATTGGGTAACCATTTATGGTAGTTTGCAATTCGCCCCTCAGCTTCGGGATTGGTCAGGGGAAGATAATCCCGGTTCATATCAAACAGGTAATGATTGGTTCTTGATCCGGGCCACGGTTCATTAAATCCACGGGAATTTGGATCACTTACCGGATTTTTTCCCTGGTTTGAATTCACCCATGTGGAATGCCGGGTAAACCCGTCCGGATTCAGACAAGGGTCGACAAGAATAATCGATTCTTTCATGAGCTTGTCTATTTCAGGACTTTCTGCAGCCGCAAGATAATACATAGTTAAAAGCGATGAATTGGAAGCACTTGATTCGTTTCCGTGAACACCATATCCCAGATTGAATACCAGGGGATTCTTATCATCTTTTTTTCCATTGAAGGCAGCTTCAAGGTGTGTTTTTCTCAATAATTCAAGATGATCATGATTTTCAGGTGCTGTAAAAATAAGATAAACCAATGGCCTGTTTTCCCAGCTGCGACCGTATTCAACAAGTTCTGCCCGATCGCTTTTATCAGCAATTAACCGGGCATAATTCAGGATTTGATCATGACTGAAATGCCAGTTTCCAACAGTATAGGAAGAAAAGCTATTCGGATCAGGAATGCTTTGGTCGTAACCTACATCATCAGGTAAATAAAAATCAAGGGATGTCTGACCGTTTATTTTTAGGATTGAAGTTATAAAAGCAATTGCTAAAAAATATTTTTTCATAATTTGTAAATGAAGAATAAAAACAGATGCTAAGATGTATCAATGCTTTGAGCCCGGAAAAATGAAACTCATGTTTTCGTAAAAAAACTAAAATTCACTCCCCCATAATTTCTTTGTTCTTCAAAACCATCAATATTGCTAAAATTATAGTTTTTTGAGTGTTCCAGGATAAAAATTCCTTCTTTTTTTAAAAGCCTTGAATTGAGTACCAGGCCCGGTATACTTTCAAAATCAGCCAAATCAAAAGGTGGATCAGCAAACACAAGGTCAAAAGGGTCGTTTGATTTTTTTATAAAATTAAAAAAGTCGCCTTTAATTATTCGAAGATTCTCAATTCCAAGTTCATGTTTAATTTTTTGAAGATGCTGGAAATGTGTATAATTTTTTTCAAGCATTTCAACATATTCACACCCACGTGAG
>CBDUPM010000613.1:0-2119 GCA_965369105.1 uncultured Bacteroidales bacterium
CATTTAGGGCGGCAGAATGAGGCATCCGTTTTCCACATGCGCCTGGTATCCGTCGAATATTCAAAAAGTACTGTGCCATCTGAAACTTTTTTCAGAATCAGGTCATAACTTGCAGAGCCTTCCTCACCATAAAGAATAATTTCCTGGGCTTCAACCCATTCTCCTTTGAAAGGATCCAGATCAACTTTTTTGAGGGTTGTCTGGGAGGTATTCTTTGCATAGCGAAGTTCCAGCTTATCCGGATTCCCCAATCGGGTGGTCAGTGTTATCAGGGGCATGGATTCTTCCGAACCTCCCACCGCTTTTATCTGGTGAATATGGGTGAATGAAGCGGAAGACTGGAATGCGGAATCGAGCTTGAATTTCCACTTATATTCCACTTTTTCTCCAACAACCGCTTTTAAACCGGAGGGAGATTTATCATAGGATTTTATTTCATTTCGCTGACGATCAAACTTGATACACCTGTCATTGTCGGGAGTTACATGAATATGAAAACGAAAGACAAATTTCTGAAGAACTGAATCATAGACTTCATCAATATGTCGTCCAAAATCAGGGTGTGCACAATCGGGAACTTCACATACGTCATATCCGGGAGCAAGAACCGAATTTATCAGTTCATAAGTATCGCCGGGCCCATCCGCTTCCAGGGTCACCTGGGAAATTGCATGATGAAAAACCAGTCCTGATAGTAGGAGTAAAATAATATATTTTTTCATAATAGGATTAAATTTGATTTCTATCTCTTCCTGCCTGATACCATGTCAACTTTAAAGCAAAATAAAATATTTATTATTCCGATAATAATTATACCCTTAAAACAGGAATAAGTTTCGTTTTAAAATTACTTAATTGCAAAGGATAAAAAAAATGGTCGACCAATTTTTTGATAAAATTCTTTATTCCAAGTCGATTTAAAGGTTCAGGAACTTTTTAAAACCTGATCTGATATTCAAGGCTTACCACAAAAGAACGGGTTAAGCCATCCGGTCTTGCGTCTCTTGAAATAAAAGGCATTCCGGTATTAAGTTGTATGGAATTGGCTGGGTTTAGCTCATAATCCAGATAAAGATTTCCGTTAAGGGTCAATCCCTGCGATTTCCTGTTCCCTGCCCATAAGATCCGTAAACTTATCGTTTGTTAAATGATAAATGGGCAGTATCCCGGGCGTAAAGCTTAACTTTTTACCCACAGAAACCGGGTAAGAAAGCCTTAGCAGAACATCCCCGCTTCTGACATAATTATTGGTGGATTGAAAATCACTCAGTCGCGAATCAGCCGGATAATTATCAGCGAAGAAACTATTCCTGTTGTGATTAAGGGGCTGCTGCCATGCTGCAACTATTTGAAAATTAAAGATCTGGTAAGACATTCCGAGAATTAAATCCAAAGTCCCGAGGCTTGCCTGGTAATCCAAAGGCAGGGGAAGGTTTTCATACTTCCTGTTTCCGTCGCTAAGGGGTATTTTTGTTCCAAAAGTTGCCATTAGTTTATTAGCCAGTTTATAGTTTGCATTCAGATAAAGATCTGAAAATCCGAATACTGAGATTTCGTTTCCGCTTTGAGACAGAGAAGTGATTTTTGTGTTCAGGGAAAGTTTTTCGTTCAACTGCCTGGTATATTCCAGATAAGTACTGAAAACAGTTATGTTATAATCGGCCTCACCCCAGGAAAGACCAATTTTCATCTTGTTTGGAGTTGCTTTCCCCTCCTCTGTAAGAAAAGGTTTAAAGCTTTCCAGTGTGCAAAATCCTGCATCGCTGCAACCCTGGCCTTTTAGCCCGGAGATATTGAAAACCAGCATGCTGGTAATTATTAGTAAAAATACTTTAATGTTCATGAAATGGCTTATTAAATTTCCAGCAACAGGCTGAAATAGAAGAACAAGTACTGCAACCAAAATGTTTAATCTGTACCCAGGATTATAAATTCTGTGATCCTTGAAAACCTGCAATTGAAAAACCAAAACCGTTTCAAGCTTAAAGGTTTTAGAACCAGAATGTTGGACATTAAATAAGAAAAACGCTGTCTGTTTTCAGGCTAGGGTGTATTTAGAAACAGAATAACTGAAGAAAGCTTGCATTTTCAATTACCGGCCATTCCTTTAATCATCCTG
>CBDUPM010000614.1:0-2106 GCA_965369105.1 uncultured Bacteroidales bacterium
ATGTCCGGCGTTTTTCCATCTGGATTTCACCATTTCGCATTCAGCAAAGGAAGGATCAATCCTGTAATAGGTCTCCTGGATCTTTTCTTCAACCCAATCAGATACTACCTTTATTTTTTTCTCATTGAGGGCCATATTCTGAATAAGCATATAATCCTGTTTCAGATTTGCCCGGTGAGGATCGGTTTTGGATTTTAATTTTATTATTTTGTAAATGGTTTTCTGATTTTCATCCACGGTTTCATAAGGCTCAGATATTTCACCAACTTTCAGTTCGCGTGCAACCGTATAGTCTTTGGTTTCAAGTTGTTTTAATTCAAATTGGGATGAATTCGTATTGGGATTAACCATCAGGCCTTCGTTCATGGCGGTGTTTTTATCTTCAGAATAGAAACGGGCAGCGGCCTCAAAACTAAGGCTGTCGAGCCGGATATATTCGGCTATGCTATCCAGTCTTGAGATGGCCTTTTGACGAGCGTCAAGATTGATTCTGGGCTTCATTAATATATGCCGGGTTCTGACTCTGTCGTCCTTTCGTTCGACCAGTTCAATTATATGGAAACCAAACTCGGATTCAACGATTCTGGAAACTCCCCCTTTTTTTAAACCAAATGCCTCCTTGGCATAGGCAGGGTCCAGCTCTCCCTTTCCCAAGAATCCAATATCCCCTCCGTTGGATGCGGAAGGCCCTTCAGAATAAAGGATTGCCAGCGTTTCAAAGCTTTCACCCTCCATAATTCTTTTCCTTAGTTCCAGCAACCTTTCTTTAACTTCAAAAACTGCTTCATCACCTAAAGGCGGGAAAACCACAATTTGCTGAAGCTGGACCTGGGCATCTATATAAGGAATACTGTCGACCGGCATATTATTGTAAAACTTTTTGACTTCAGAGGGAGTGATTTTCACTTCACGGGTAATCGAGGATTGCATTTGTTGGGTTATCATCTGATCTCTCAATACAGATCTTAAATCCTCTTTTATTTCAAGGACGGATTTATTGAAATAAGCTTCTAATTCCTCAGGAGATCCGATTTGCTGAATAAAGAATGCCAATCGCTGATCCAATTGCATTTCAACGGAGGATTCTGAGACCTCAATACTATCAATTTTCGCCTGGTTAAGCAAAAGCTTTTGTTCGAGAAAATCGTTGAAAATATAACATTTTAAATCAGGTTCTTTTACCCCCTGCATTTTATATTGTAAATATTGATTTTCAACTTCTGATTGTAAAATGGTATGTTCACCCACTATGGCCACTACCTTATCCAACAAGATTTTTTGAGAATTTGAATGAATTCCAATTCCGGAAAATAAGAGTGTTACAGTTAATATCTTTTTAAGATTCATCATATTTATTAATAAATTTCAACCTGGTTTCGGCTTTTCCCTTCTTTATAAACGGTATTCTCCAGATCTTGTATATATTCTATCTTTCTTTTATTTAAAAGAACGCTTTTTATGTCATCGGCAACCAGTTGCAAAGGTTTTATCTCCCCTTCACTTAACTTCTCCCTTACTTTGATAAAATGGTAAAAATTGGAATCCCTTGCTTCAATATTTCTGTTGTAGAGTAAATAACGGGAGGGATTTTCTATGGAAAGGGGTATCTGGCTAACCAAATCGGTAAAATAAATCCACGTACTGTCGTCAATACTGTAGTGATCGGCATATTCTTCTGAATACTCCATCAGGTTTTGCTGGTAATCCTCTCTTGACGATCTCACCCATCTTCTTACCTGGCTGATTTGCGGAGCAGACAGGGGTACTTTAATATAATTTACCTGGACCAGATCGGTATCAAGTATGTAATTTGAAAAATTTTCCCTGTAATATTCTTCTATTTCTTCGTCTGTTATAGAATCATTCATATTTTGCCCCAGGAGTAATTGCTTGTATTTGTATATGAGCAATGAGGATCTGTATTCTTCAACCTGCCGTTCAATTTCCTTTTGATCTTCAGGTAAATTTGTTTCAGCCTGGTATAGCAATAATTTATTTCTTGACCATTCTTCAATTAATCTTCTAATTATTCTGACACTGTCCTCAGCGGTAATATTTGGAGGTATCAGTCCTTGTAAATCGGATGGATAAAGGTATTCATTTAAC
>CBDUPM010000615.1:0-2102 GCA_965369105.1 uncultured Bacteroidales bacterium
TGGCCTTTTTTCTATCCAAAGAAGCAGGGACAGAGGCTATGTTTTTTATTTTTGATGAACCTACCACCGGACTTCATTTTCATGATATAAACAAATTGTTGGATGCCTTTAATGCATTAATAAAAAAGGGTCACAGCATCCTGATAATAGAACATAACCTTGAAATTGTAAAATCCGCCGACTGGATAATTGATCTCGGTCCTGAGGGAGGAGAAAAAGGGGGGGAGATTATTTTTCAAGGTACACCCGAAGACCTGGTAAAAGAAAAGAAGTCTTATACGGCAAAATTTCTGGCTGAAAAGCTCTAATTGTGTTTTTTAAGGTTGAATATTCCCTTATCAGGAATTTTTACCAAAAACCCTTCCCAGGATATTTCCCACAGAGGTTTTAGCCCATGCCCATGGATCTCTCCGGATTTTTATTTCTTCCTCTGCAACTTTTAAAAACAAGCCGTCCAGTGCTTTCCCGGTAACATAGCTTCCAAGATCGGTGGTTTCCATTGGCGTTACCATGCCAAATGATTTTGAAGCCACATTGTTATAATTGGTGCTCAGACTATTCCAGATTTGGTTGGGACTTAAGTTACCCATCAATTTTTTGTCCAGGCTGGCATTTACCTTAGGCGCAAATGCCATCCTTAGCTGTTCCCGGGTAGTGGATGCCAGGTATCCGGTGGCAGCCGTTGAATCAAATACAGAAGATTCAGAGGCTATGGCAGGATTGCTACCCCTGAGGATGCTCCATCCATCAGAGATAGACATGCTCAGAATAGCATTTTTAAAAATAGGTCCGGCTTCTTTTGCGGCATCTTCTGCAGCCCGGTTCAGGGCCATGATGGCATCTTCAATTTTAGCATCCAGTCCCAAAGCCTTCACTAAAGCTTTATCCTTGTTTTCATATATAATATCAGCCTCAGGGGGTAGGAGTATTTTTATGGCTTCATCTTTATAGAATCCATTGAGTCTGGAAGTAACTGAAACGGAAGAGTCAGTTCCAACATTCAGGGCTGTTTTCAGACCTTCGATTACGTCCGCATCACTTAAGGCAGCAGAAGATGAATCAGAAGAGGATGCGATATCCACAGCGGTATTGACAATTTCCTCACAGGATGGAGGTCCGAGAGGACTAATAAATAAACCAATTGCAAGAACACTTAAAAATACAGGGGTTTTTATCATGACATTATAGTTTAAATCGCAACTATTATAAAAAAAGCCTATGAAAACATCATAGGCTTATCAAACTGTATAGAATGAATTATTTATCCTTAAACCCAAACATGATGGCCACACAACCTTCTTTAGGCTCTTCGGCAAGTCCATCGGTAACAGGAACTTTTACAATTATTTTTAATTGCTGGCTGGACTCCAGTTTGAAATCCCATTTCCATTCAAAGTCATTATACTTATTATTGTATAATACTTTTCCGTTCCCGTCCACTACACTGAATTCTATATCGCCCAGGTTATTTGCTCCACAAACACCAATTCTGTAATCTGTATCTGAATAAAAGGTCTTATAGAGTTCCGCTTCTTCTCCTTCCAGTAATACAGCGGCATGATAATTTCCATCATGCTGATAGGGTGCCAGGCCCACTTTACAGGTGTTTTTGGCAAATTGTTTACACTGTGCATTGACTTTACTGAAAGGTAAAATTGCGAAGCTTAATAGGATTAGGCTGATCAATAAACTTCTTTTCATAATCTGATTATTTGGCATTTATGAAATATATCTTGTCCTTAATTCTTTAACTTTTTCTTTCAACTCCTTAAATACTTCAGGAGTAATCTTTATAGTCGATTTCGACTTGAGAGTAGTAACATTTGTTGCCGGATCTTCAACGGCTGTTATTTCTGACTGCTCGATAGTGATTTTATCATAAATCTTCTGAAGTTGATTTACATCCTCCAGGAGTCCCTGTATTTCAACATCGTCCTCATTATTTTGCAGCAGATTCAATACGATATCCAGTGAAAGTTTTTGATCTACTATTCTTTCAACCAGCTTATTGTTTTTCAGATCGGTTCCGGGTTTAACCAGGCTGGTGGCAATATGTAATCCTTCCACCCAGCCTCCGACAAGAATAATGGCAGATGTCGATT
>CBDUPM010000616.1:0-2095 GCA_965369105.1 uncultured Bacteroidales bacterium
GTTTGGTATTCCCTTTGCCCAGATTCTGATATTTGGCTATGTGATTACCAATGATATAAAAGATGTAAAAATAGCGGTTCTGGATCATTCAAAAGATGAAGTTACAACGGCCATAATGGATAAGATCCTGTCCTCCGAATATTTTATCCTTGAACAGGAATTACACTCAACCGATCAGATAGAACCCGCATTTAAAAGTGGAGTTATAAAGGAGGTGATCATTTTTGAAGATAATTTTTCCGGGAAAATGGAAGGAGAGGGAAGGGCAAGCCTGAAAATCATTTCAGATGCCTCTGATGCAAATACGGCCAATCTGATTGCCAGCTATACCCAGGGAATCATTATGAATTATATCAATCAGGAATATAAAAATATTGAATTTCCCTACCAGATAAATATGTTTCAACGGATGTTTTTTAACCAGAATCTAAAATCAGTATACATGTTTGTTCCCGGAACGATGGCACTGATTCTAATTTTGATTTCGGCTTTAATGACATCCATTTCCATTACCCGTGAAAAGGAGCTTGGAACAATGGAAACCTTGCTTGTTTCCCCCTTAAGGCCCGTTCATATTATACTTGGAAAAGTAACTCCCTACATTTTTCTTGCTTTTACAAATGCGGTAATCATATTATTACTGGGTTATTTTGTTTTTGATGTACCGGTAAACGGAAGTGTGCTTCTTTTACTCCTTGCAAATATCCTTTATGTTACACTGGCCCTTTCACTGGGTATTTTTATATCCACCCTGGCCGATTCCCAGCAAACCGCCATGTTTATTTCCATGCTTGCTTTAATGTTGCCCACCATTATTCTTTCCGGATTTATTTTTCCCATTGAAAATATGCCGGAAATATTGCAGGGATTATCCACTATTATGCCTGCCAGGTGGTTTATTTCCATGTTGAAGCAGATAATGATTAAGGGATCCGGGGTGCTTTTTATCTGGAAGGAAATCCTGATTCTTTCCTTTATGACAGTATTTTTTATCACATTGAGTGTAAAACGGTTTAAGATCAGGTTGGAATAATTCGCAGGACAAAAGACTATATTAAATGAAAATTATATTAAACCTCATACAAAAAGAATTTATCCAGATTTTCAGGAACAGGGTATTTCTGCCATTTATATTTGTTTTACCTATTGTCCAGCTGGTTATTCTGGTTTTTGCAGCAACACTTGAACTTAAGGAAATCAATTTTGGAGTAGTGGATCATGATATGTCAGGTATCTCAAGAAGGGTGACTTCAGCCTTCCAGGGATCTCCCTTCTATGTTTTCAAAGGAAATGAAATGAATATCGGAAGGGCAGAGGATATGCTTCGTTCTGATGAGGTAGATATGATTATATATTATCCATCCGGATTTGAAAAGGATTTAATAGATGAAAGCCAGGCTTCTGTTCAGTTTCTCTACAATGCGGTAAATGCTTCTAAGGCCAGTCTCATAAATGCCTATAGTTCAAATATTCTGATGGATGTGAATAATAAAATCCGGGCTGAAGTTTTAGGAATAGATACCGGAAAACTTCAGAAAATAGAAATAAATACCAGTTTTTGGTATAATCCTGAATTGAACTACAAGATTTATATGCTTCCGGGTATACTGGTAATCCTGGTTTCAATAATTGGGATGTTTCTGACTGCACTAAACCTCGTGAGAGAAAAAGAATTGGGGACCATTGAACAAATAAATGTTACCCCTATTCGGAAGGTGCATTTCATCATTGGAAAATTATTTCCATTCTGGATTATTGCCCTGTTTGAATTAGGCTTTGGACTTACAATCGGTCGTATATTTTTTGATCTCCCAATGTTGGGTAGTATCCCCCTGCTATTTCTTTTTGCCGGTTTATACCTGTTTTCAATCCTTGGCATAGGATTGTTTTTATCCACCCTGTCTGATAATCAGCAACAGGTAATGTTTATGACCTTCTTTTTTATGCTGATGTTCATACTGATGTCCGGAATATTTACCCCGGTAGAATCCATGCCGGTATGGGCCCAGAAGGTGAATATTATTAATCCTTTTGCTTATTTTATGAAAGTAATGAGGATGGTATTGTTAAAGGGTTCCGGGATTCAGGATATCCG
>CBDUPM010000617.1:0-2091 GCA_965369105.1 uncultured Bacteroidales bacterium
CTGGGATTTTACCTTTGTGGCAGAAAATGCATTGGCGCATGCTGTAAATATCGATAATATTCTCAAAAGGGAAATAATATTGCTTCATATTGTTGAAAATCCTGAAGCAGTAAATCCTTCAACTGACAAGCTTGAAGAAAGAATAAAAGAATTAAAAAAAGAAATCAGTAATACCCTGATTCCTTTAGTCAGAGATGGAAATATCTTTGATACTATCCGGGAGGTAGCCCATGAATTCAAGGCGGAGCTGGTCATTATGGGTACCCATGGCCGGAAAGGAATGCAGAAAGTTACAGGAAGCTGGGCTTTAAAAGTCATGGCAAATTCCAGGGTTCCTTTTTTGGTGATACAGGATAAACCAAAAAAGAATACATTTGAAAAAATTGTTTTCCCCATCGACTTTCGTAGAGAAAACAAGGAAAAGGTTAACTGGGTACATTATATTTCAAAGAATTATAAATCCAAATTTTTATTATTTAAAAGGAAATCAGCCGATAAAGCCTTCAAAAGAAGAATTGCATCCAACCTTCACTATGCTGAAAGTTTCCTGAAAAATAATGATGTTGAATATGAAATCCATTCCGCAAAAGGTTCCAGAGCATTTGAAAAAGAGACTGTCCAGTTCAGTAAGGACCAGGGTGCGGAAATGATCATTGTACTGGTAACCCGGGATATCGGATTTTTTGATTACCTGGTAGCTGCCCGTGAGCAGTATATTATTGCTAATCCGGAAAAAATTCCGGTAATGTGTATTAATCCGAAACCGGCAAAAATTGCTTCGGGTTTCAGAGCAGGGGGAGGTTGATGTCTTGGATTTGATTTTCGCTACCAATAACTCTCACAAATTACAAGAAATAAAAGCTGTTGCAGGCGAAAATTTCAGGATTATCAGCCTTGCTGAGGCTGGAATAAATACTGAAATTCCCGAGGATTTTGAAAGCCTTGAAGAAAACGCAGCCCAGAAAGCTCAATTTATCTTTGACAGAACCGGAATTAATTGTTTTGCGGATGATACCGGCCTGGAAGTCCATGCCTTGGATAATCAACCCGGGGTTTATTCTGCAAGATATTCGCGCCTGGATGATAATTTCAATCCTGAAATGGAAATCAACAAGGCAAATATTCTGAAACTACTTTCTGAATTAAACTCCAAAAAAGACAGATCTGCAAGGTTCAGAACGGTAATATCCTTAATTATAAATGGTGAAAAATTATTCTTTGAAGGAATAGTAAAGGGTGAAATTCTCACCGCTCCAATAGGTGATAAAGGGTTTGGATATGATCCGGTATTCCGACCGGAAAATTATCAGCTAAGTTTTGCGCAAATGAATCTGGAAGAAAAAAACAGGATTAGCCACAGGGCAAGAGCGGTAAAAAAACTGGTTGATTACCTCAGGAGGATATAAAATCTGCCTGTAATGGAGCTTTTTTTTTCTTTAAAAAGAAAATAATTTTAACTTCCTTCCGTAATACTAAAAACAATTCTGTGAAAATCCGATTTTTAATACTTTTCATACTTTTTTCCTTAAACAGCATTGCTCAGCCATTCCTGGGAACCTGGACAAGTTATCTCCCATATAATAAAGGTTCACAGGTAGTTATAGCAGAAAATAAAATTTATTGTTCTACCAATGGTGGCCTTTTTTATTTTAATAAATCGGATAACAGCCTGAATAAATTTTCAAAAGAAAACGGCCTGAGTGATTCTGACATTTCCGCATTGGCTTATTCTGAATATAACTCCTGCCTGCTAATTGCCTATAAAAATTCAAATATTGACCTGATAAAGGATAATGAAATAATAAATATTCCGGATATAATGAGAAAACAAATTCTCGGGGATAAAAACATTTATTCGGTTTATTTCGATAAGCAATTCGCTTATTTATCATGCGGATTCGGAATTGTTGTTTTGGATACGGATAATCAGGAAATAAAAGAAAGCTATTCCATTGGCGGGGATGGGAATCCCCTGAAGGTAAATTCCTTAACTATTTCAGATTCCGTAATTTATGCCGGGACTGATGAAGGGCTTTATTTTGCTGACTTAAATAATCCCAATTTAATTGATTTTAACAACTGGTCAAAAGA
>CBDUPM010000618.1:0-2088 GCA_965369105.1 uncultured Bacteroidales bacterium
AATATACCGGCTTTCAGCAAAACTGAACTCATCTGTCTTAAAACGATAGATAGTATCATTATTGACAATCAGATCCATGGTATAAATTCCACACCTGTTTCTGTTTGCATCCAGGTAATCATAGGTCTCCAATCCCAGTGAAAAAGCCCTTCCGGTTTCTATGGATGATGGATGGTCAATGTGGTAATTCCCTTTCCCGCCTTTTACTTTTAGTTTTTCTTTTCTGAATGAAACTCTCCGGTTACCCTCGCCAGCAAATTCATATAAATATAATCCCAGAATTTCAGGAGGTTTATTGTCTTTGATATCAAAACCAAAATTCAGGACATTTAAGGGATGCTGATTGGCTGAATTCCGGATTTCAAAATGAAGATGTGGACCATTTGAACTTCCGGAATTTCCTGAGAGAGCTATTAATTCTCCCCGTTCAACCGGTATTTCATTTTTTGAAGGGTAAATGTCCAGGGTATGGGTTTCATTTTTATATTGATGGTTCTTTACATATTCATCAATTTTCGGACTGTATGACCGCAGATGCCCGTAAACGGAAGTGAAACCGCCCGGATGATTTATATAAACAGATCTTCCGTAGCCATTAACCTGGACTTTTATCCGGGATACATATCCCTTGTCAATGCTGTATATATTTTTCCCTGTTACTCCCTGGGTGCGGATATCAATTCCTGAATGAAAGTGATCGGATCTTAACTCGGCAAAATTACCTGCCAGCTCAATGGGAATATCAACCGGAGGATGAAATTTGGTATTATTTGAAAGGTCTTGGGTATATGTGTTTTGAAACATCAGAAACAGCGCGAAACATAAATGCTTTATCCTCATAAGTATAATCAGTGTTTTATCATATTTTTAAAGCTGTAAAGCTATAATTTTCCGGTCATTCGTGGAAAAATGAATTCGTTTTTTTTTATTTTATGTTTCCAATGTTATATTTGTAGTAATTAATTCTTATTGAATGAACGCTGATCAGGTTGAAATATTTGGAACTCTTAGAGGGCGGATCAAAGAAATAATGAAAGCCCTGGATGATGAAAAAGAGGGGAATCAGAAGTTATCAAAAGAATTTACAGAGCTCAAATCAAGATTTGAGCAGCAAAACAGAGAATTTAAAGAATTAGAGCAAAAATACAACAATTTGAAGCTTGCCAAGGTTCTGGCGGTTGATTCCGAAGAAGGGAACGATGCTAAAATCAAGGTAAAAAGGATGGTGCGGGAGATAGACAGGTGTATTGCTCTTTTAAACCGATAAAGGGAAGCAATGGACGATAAATTGTCAATTAAGGTAAATATTGCTGAAAGATATTACCCACTGAAAATTGACAGGGATGATGAAGAGAAAATCAGGAAGGCTGCACGATTAATAAATGAAAAAGTATTACAATACAAACAAAGATACGTAGATAAGGATACACAGGATTTTCTGGCGATGGCATCTTTACAGTTTGTAATACAGAATATTGAAAATGAGGATAAAACTGATTCCTCTCCCTTTGAGGAAAGTTTAAAAGAACTCAACGATGAACTGGGTTCATATTTAAATAAAAAAGAGTAATTAAGTTCTTTATAATAAGAGTTTACCCGCATAGTTTCTTCAATCATTTGTGAAACTCAACATTTAAAACATTGGGGAAAAGCTCAATGTCAACTAGAGAAGGCCGTAACCTTCGGGTATTGCTTCGGCAATCAACGGAACCTCGATCTGACGTGGCGTCTCCAACCATTCTATATGGGGTTTTAATAAATTTTGAAGAAGCCTTGCGGGTTTTTTTTGTATAAATTTTTAAAATGGCAAACGAATCATGATTATTTCTGTAATACAGATATGGACTGTTATCATCGGTGTTGCCGGCTTATTTATTGGTGGAGTAATAGCCTGGATTACAGTCCAGGCCGGTCTGAAGAAGAAAAGTAATAATATTATCAGGGAAGCAAATGCGGAAGCAGAAGTTATAAAGAAAGATAAGATTCTTCAGGCAAAGGAAAAATTCCTTCAGCTAAAAGTCGAGCATGAAAAGATGATCAATGAGCGAAACTCCAGACTAGCTCAGAAAGAAAATACCATCAAGCAAA
>CBDUPM010000619.1:0-2087 GCA_965369105.1 uncultured Bacteroidales bacterium
CCCATCATACTGGCAGTTTAGCCTTTCGTATGCTGAAATTGAAAAATCTATATCCTGTGCAGAGACTGTTATTTGATTCCCTTTTATCTCAAGTTTCACAAGATTACTGGCCTGGTTGGAAAAAACCGATACCCTTTTCAGGCTATTATATAATTCCTGCCTGTCAATGGTAAGCTTATTCGGATTGTTGGTTGGAATGACTGAATTATAACTCGGGTAATTTCCTTCAACCAGTCTGCAAACCAGGACATATTCTGTAAGTTCAAAGCTTACATTTTTATCGTCAAATTCAACCTTAACAATGTTATCTTCTTTAGGTAGAATATTTTTTAAGAGCGAAGCGGGTTTCTTCGGCAATATAAAAGTGGAGGCGGATTCTCCTTTTCCATCTGATCTTTTATAGCGAACCAGTTTATGAGCATCGGAAGCGACGAAGGTAATGTTATCGGGCGATAGTTCCATGAAAATCCCATTCATTACAGGTCGGAGCTCATCATCGGCAGTGGCAAAAATAGTTTTGGAAATACCGCTCAGTAATAAAGCCGGATCCATATCCAAACCCACTTTTTGATCCTCTTTCAGGCTGGCCATCTGAGGGAATTCTTCCCCATTTTGGCCAACAACCGTAAACTTGCCATTTTCAGAACTTATTACCACACTCAGGTTCTCCATATTAATTTCAAAGGTGAGGGGTTGCTCCGGAAACTCTTTCAGGGTATCATTCAGGATTTTAGCCGGGATGGCAATGGAACCTCCATCACTGGCATTCTCCAAATGAATCCGGGTAATTAAGGTTGTCTCAAGATCCGAGGCTGTAATTTCCAGATTATTTTCTTCAAGGCTAAACAGAAAGTTATCAAGAATGGGTAATGTATTTTTCGAACTTATGACCCTGCTTATTGCTTGCAGGTGATTTAACAGTTCCGTGCTGGAAACAACAAATTTCATACTTTAAATATTTAAATTACACCAGTCAAAAGCTTTACAAATAGATTTCATTGTGAAATTCATACACAAAACTAAAAACCGTTCTGGATTCTTTGAATTATGTACATTATATGTTTTAGCTCTTTATTTCGTTTTAATGATTGATTTTCAATAATCAACAAACTACAAAAATCGTTAATTTTTAAGACTTCTCAAAGCGTTCAAACGATTATCAATTATACAAAAAAATATCAGATTTTTATGTCAATTTTATTAACTAATTCTTTCTGAAGGATTCAAAATCTTCAAATAAGAGATCCAGCATACTATAATTCACTTTAAAAATCATTTCATGGCCTGATTTTTTAACGGCTGCATGAAAAATATCTGCTTTGCCCTGCCCGGTTAAAAGCGGATAAATACTCAATTCATCCCTGTCGCCATTGAAATTTAAAATTTCAATCCTGAAAAACTCCTTTTCGGTATTCAGGTATTCATTGATACTATCGGGTAGAATATCTTCATAAAAGAGTTCATTAAAATAACTAAAATACATCAGGGCCTTTTCATCAAGAAATAATTCTTTTTCATAAGCTTTACCTCCGGGGCCCGTGATAAGAATTTCTTTATTCTTTCTGCTTAATGTAAATTCAGATTGCCATGGATCTCCAGGGAAAACGCGAATTTCCTTTATTTCATCCGGAGAAATACTCAGTAATAACCTGGACTGCCAGTAAATGGCCCGGGTGGAAAAAACATCATTTAAACGGGCATCTGAATTTGCTTTTATACCCACCCTGTAAATCTTTTTTGCTCCTTCATGATGTAAAAATTCCACCTTTCCTTTATGGTAAAACCTCAGTCTGATTGTGTTTTTTCCTGCCTCAATCAGTATCTTTTTTCCTGAAGCCACCATGTCAGAGATATCTGATTGCATTCCGGTAATTTCGATATTAGACAATGCATAAAAGAAATTATGAATTGCAACAGGATTTACCGCCATTTCATTATTCACCATCCATTGGTCTCCCATTCTCCTTAATTCAATTTTTTGATCTCCCTCAATTTGAATGTATGTGATTTTTGCAGTATCGGGAAGGGTAAAATCATTTTCTGAAATCCCGGGTAAAATTTCCGGACGGAATAGGATAAATGCAATA
>CBDUPM010000620.1:0-2080 GCA_965369105.1 uncultured Bacteroidales bacterium
CTTCTCCAATAATAAGCCATATACGGTGAAATTTCCGGCCAGAAACAGTAAGGATCTGAAAAATAAACCCGTATCTGTTCCTTTGGATCCGGAGGAAGTAGGAATAAAAAATCCGTTTATTATCCCTGGCATTAAAAAACTCAATATTGATCCCAGGTTAAACCCGACCTATTCCTTTACCAATTTTGTTGAAGGTGAATGCAATCGGCTGGCCCGTTCGGCAAGCTATGCTGTGGCAAATAATCCCGGTGGAACAGCCTTTAATCCCCTGTTGGTTTATGGAGACTCCGGTCTGGGGAAAACTCACCTTGCTCAGGCTATCGGAATTGAGGTTAAAGAAAAATTTCCTGAAAAAACTGTTCTGTATGTAAATGCTAACAAGTTTCAGACTCAATTTGTAGATTCTATCCGTAACAATAATAAAAATGACTTTCTTCATTTCTACCAGATGATTGACGTTCTTATAATAGATGATGTTCATGAGTTTGCCGGAAAAGAAAAAACACAGGATACATTTTTCCATATTTTTAATCATCTTCACCAGGCAGGTAAACAACTTATTCTTACCAGCGATAAACCTCCTGTGGAGCTCCAGGGAATGGAACAAAGATTATTATCAAGGTTTAAATGGGGCTTATCAGCTGACCTGCAAACACCTGATTTCGAAACACGTATAGCCATATTAAATAAAAAAATATATAATGATGGCATAAGTATTCCTGAAGAAGTTATTGAATATATTGCCAACCATATTACCGAAAATATCCGTGAACGGGAAGGAGCTCTTATTTCTCTTCTTGCACAATCGACCCTGAATAAAAAAGAGATTACCCTTGATCTGACCAAGGAAATGATTGATAAGCTGATCAAGAATACAAAAAGAGAAATCTCCATCGACTATATCCAGAAAGTGGTCTGCAGCTATTTCAATATAGGGGTGGAACAACTTCAGTCTAAAACAAGAAAGAGGGAAATCGTACAGGCCCGGCAGGTTGCTATGTTTTTCTCCAAGAGTCTGACAAAATCATCCCTGGCAACCATTGGTTCTCAAATTGGAGGAAAAGATCATGCCACCGTGCTTCATGCCTGCAAAACGGTTAACAACCTGATTGAAACAGATAAACGGTTCAGACTACAAATTGATGAAATAGAAAAAAAATTAAAAATTTGATGTTTAACAGGTTCCAAAAGGACCTGTTTTTTTTAATATAAAAGTGCTTTTAATCTAAATGTTTTATTTCAGACCTCAGATATTCAGTATATGATTTGGTTGATCCTGTGTATTCTCTCCTCAACTACAATTTTCTTTGTTTTTAAATCTATTGGTAAAAGAAATATTTCATCTCTTCCCGTAATTGTGGTCAATTATTTTATTGCTTCGGCCATAGGATTTTTGGTTGGGGGAGAGAAAATAGATTTTAATCGTTTTTTTCATAGCGACTGGTTTCTGTTGGCCTTCCTGATAGGAGTGTTGTTTATTCTGATGTTTTTTGTGATTAGCAAATCAAGCCGGGAGGCAGGCATAAGCATAACCACTGTGGCAAGTAAAATGTCGGTGGTAATACCCATCAGTTTTTCAATCATTTGGGACCCGGAAGACGATCTTGGAATAGTTAAAATACTTGGAATCATTCTGGCCGTAATCTCAGTAATTCTTACTGTTTATCAAGGAAAAGAAAGAAAATTGGTGAAAGCAAGCATTTTTTTTCCGGTTCTCCTTTTTATCGGGATGGGATTTGTAGATTCCCTGGTTAAATATTCCCAGCTTAAATACGTTAACAATCAAGAGCTTAGTTATTTTACAGCCATTCTTTTCTTTATTTCATTTCTGACCGGATTTATCATCCTGTTGTTCAGGAAAAAAAATCTCAAAGAAATAGTAAAACTTCCCCCCCTTTCCTGGGGAATATTTTTAGGGATAGCAAATTTCGGGTCTATATATTTTTTAATCAGAGCATTTAATTATATCAAACCATCGGGGAAAGGAATTGACAGCTCCATTATTTTTGGTATTAACAACACCGGGATTGTGGTTTTATCCGTTTTAATCGGATTGGTAATCTTTCAGGAAAAGCTCAGT
>CBDUPM010000621.1:0-2077 GCA_965369105.1 uncultured Bacteroidales bacterium
TTCCTTCAAATACCACAATTAACACAACTGCTAAAAATCCGGGAGGAGAAATCGTAGCCGAAACCGAATCCCGAATTGAAATTGAAAAAGGAGATACGGCTGTTGTAAAAAGTGAAATGAAAATTGACCTGCCTGAGCTATGGTCAATCAAAAACCCTGCATTATACACACTGGTAACCAGTCTGTACCAGGGTGGATTAAAAACTGATGAATCTGAAACTACATTTGGGATAAGGTATTTTAATTTTGATGCGGAAAAAGGTTTTTCGCTGAACGGTGAAAAATTAAAAATACAGGGTGTTTGCCAGCATCATGACCTGGGCTGCCTGGGTGCAGCAATAAATACAAGAGCACTTGAGCGTCAATTGGAAATTTTAAAAGAAATGGGTTGCAATTCCATACGAACCGCTCATAACCCACCTGCTCCGGAATTGCTGGACCTTTGCGACAAAATGGGATTCCTGGTTCAGGATGAAACTTTCGACATGTGGAGGAAAAAGAAAACTTCATACGATTATTCACGCTATTTCCCTGAATGGCATGAGAGGGATCTAAGGGATCACATTCTCCGCGACCGTAATCATCCTTCGGTGTTTATGTGGAGCATAGGGAATGAAGTTTTGGAGCAATGGCAACATGTAGAGGCAGATACACTGGATATCCGGGAAGCCAACCTTCTTCTGAATTTTGAGAAAAATGTAGATCAGCGAATTCTCCAGTCAGGAGAAATGTCGGTCAATTCACTTTTAACAACTAAACTTTATAATATTGTTAAGGAACTTGATAATACCCGTCCCATCACAGCTGGGTGTAACGAGGTGAATCCCTGGAATAATCTTTTTAAAGCCGACATCCTGGATGTTTATGGATTCAATTATCATCATCAAAACTATGCCAGTTTTAATGATAACTTTCCCGGTAAAAACCTTATTGTGAGTGAAGCGACTTCAGGATTAATGACCAGGGGATTTTATCAGATGCCTTCCGATACTGTATTTATCTGGCCTCATCGTGGAAAAAATGAAAATTTACCTTACGGTAATGATTTGCAACAATGCTCATCTTACGATCATTGTCATGTGCCCTGGGGTTCAACACATGAGGAAAGCTGGAAAATAGTGAAAAAGTTCGATCATATCTCCGGTACCTATCTCTGGACAGGATTCGATTACCTGGGAGAACCCACTCCTTATTGGTGGCCATCCCGCAGCTCCTATTTTGGAATCATTGATCTGGCAGGGTTTCCAAAAGATGTTTACTATATGTATCAAAGTGAATGGACTGAAAAGGATGTTCTCCATGTTTTTCCTCACTGGAACTGGAAGGAAGGTGAAATGATTGACATCTGGGCGTATTCAAATGCTGATGAAGTAGAATTGTTTCTAAATGGAGTCTCAGTTGGAACAAAGAAAAAAGAAAATGAAGAACTGCACATGGTATGGAATGTTCCCTTCGAGCATGGAGTTTTAAAAGCTGTTTCAAGAACAAATGGAGAGATTATCCTGGAAAAAGAAGTCAAAACCTCAGGTAAACCGGCAAAAATCGATCTGGAACCCGATCGTTCTGAAATTTCTGCCGATGGATATGATTTATCCTTTATTACAGTAAAAGTTCTGGACGAAATGGGTATTGAGGTTCCTTATGCTGACAATCAAATTGAATTTGAAATTCATGGAGACGCGAAAATTGTGGGTGTGGATAACGGAAATCCTGTGAGTCATGAAGCCTTGAAAGGCATAACCATAAAAGCTTTCAATGGAAAATGCCTGGTGGTAATTCAGGCCGGAGAGCAAAAAGGAAATATTTCATTAATTGCCAGAGGAAAAGGATTAAAAGAAGCTGAGCTGAACATAAAACTTAAATCTTTATCTTTATAAGAAAAAAAAATGACGCTCTTATTTGTATATCTGTTTCTGGCCCTGGTTATTTCATTCCTTTGCTCGATTTTGGAGTCCGTTCTGTTGTCCACTCCTCAGTCCTATTTAATTGTTAAGCAGGAAAAAGGTCTGAAGTGGGCTGACATATTTATCCATCATAAATCATTTATTGATAAACCCTTATCCGCCATTCTCTCGAT
>CBDUPM010000622.1:0-2072 GCA_965369105.1 uncultured Bacteroidales bacterium
TTATTATTATTCGTCCATGAGCTTTGAAATGGAACAAGAGATAAATCAAATGAATTTTGAATCAAAGCAGGAGAAAGAAAAGCTTTTTGCTGATATCAGGCAATATGATCAAAATATCAAAGAGGTATTGGAGGATCTAAAACGATTTCCGGATGACTACCGGATAAGAAACGCTCTTATTGAACATTTCCGGGTTAAAACCGAGTTCCTGGAAATTATTATGAATCAGATAAAATTGTAAAAAAATAAATAGTATCACATTATGAAAAAAATAGTAACATATGGAATGACTCTCATTCTGATCTTTTTCAGCCTTCATGCTTTAAATGCACAGCAAAGAGTCGAACGCGTGGTTAATAAGGATTTTAAAGCCGGATCAGATATTTCACTGGAGGTGGATTCAAAATTCGGGGATGTTGAAATTCTTTCATGGGATAAAAAGGAAGTATCTGTTGTGGCTACCATGTGGGTCGAAAGTTCAAAGGAATCAAACGCAAAAGAAATCCTTGACCAGCTGGATGTGGAAATCGGGCAATCCGGAAATAGCATATATGTCAGATCCAAACACCCGGATAAAACAAATTATGGAAAAAATACCAAGGTTCAGATTGATTTTTCAATTACTGCTCCATCATCCATGAATATGTTGCTGAACTCCAAATATTGCTCAATTTATATTGAAGAAAACACCGGCCATGTTGTCCTGAATGTAAAATACGGAAATGCCAAAATCGGGACCCTTAGCCGTGGCAAAGAAAAACCACTGAATGAGATCAACCTGGCATACTCAAATGCTTCGGTGGAAGAAATGGGCTGGGTCAAAATGAACCTCGCCTATTCAAAAGCTACCATTGAAGAAGCCCGGGCCATCGTTATGATTTCAAAGTATTCCGGTCTAACCGTCGAAGAGTGCAGCTCATTTGTTGTAGAAGGAAAATATGATAATTATAAGTTTGAACAACTTGTAAATTTCAATGGAGAAATGAAGTACAGCAATCTGAAAGTGGATGAACTTGAAAAGAAGCTTGAATTTAAAGGAGCATACTCCAATGCATCTGTAAAAGAAATGGGTGAAAATTTTGATCTTATATTAATTGATGCTTCCAGAGGAGGTGTAAAAGTGGGACTTCACCCAAATTCATCCTTTACATTTAAGGGAACCGCCAGATATGGAGATCTTTATGTAGACGGATTAGACATAACAATGAAAAAAGTTGACGGACAAACCAAAATCCTGGAAGGTGCGAGGGGAAAGGATCCCTCAGCAAGAATTGAAGTGAATACAAATTATTTAAATGCAAAGTTTTACAATCAGGATTAACTAAAAAGCAATCCAGGCAGGCAGGAATTCCTGGAAGTAATATAAAACAGAAGTCTCCAAAGATCTGAACATAAGAGTCAGAAATTTGGGGACTTTTTTGGATTTTAAATTCTAAATCAGGTCCTCTTCTTAGTTTTTTCATACTCCGGTGTTTTATCGCAAAGCTTTAGAGGTTTAAATAAAATCTTTTCTTTCAAATCCTTATATTTGTTTATACCTTAAATTTGAAATCATGAAATACCTGCTTTTTTCTTTTCTTAGCCTTTTTCTAATCTCATGTGCATCCAAAACGGAAACCCCTGTTCAAACAGCTAAGGCTGAATATGCCATTGTCATTCATGGTGGAGCCGGGAATATGAGCATCGATAACGTAAATGAAGAGAATCAAAAATTATATATTGCCAAACTTGATGAAGCACTTGATCTGGGAGTTAAATTACTGAATGAAGGAAACAGTTCCACAGAGGTCGTTGAAAAGGTAATAAAGGTGCTTGAAGACTCTCCCCTTTTTAACGCAGGAAAAGGAGCTGTATTTGCAAATGATGGCAGCAATCAAATGGACGCCTCTATTATGGAAGGGAAAACATTAAATGCAGGCGCTGTAGCCGGGGTCACAGATATACGGAATCCCATATCAGCTGCCCGGATGGTTATGGAAAATTCAAAACATGTAATGCTTTCTGGCAAGGGTGCCTCTGATTTTGCAAAATCACAGGGACTGGAAATGGCAGAACCCGGATATTTTTTTACG
>CBDUPM010000623.1:0-2067 GCA_965369105.1 uncultured Bacteroidales bacterium
GTATTGATCAATGATTCTCCCCGGTTTGGCTGGAGAGGTATGCACCTGGATGTTTGCAGACATTTCATGCCTGTGGAAGATGTGAAAAAATACCTGGATTACCTTTCTCTTTATAAATTCAATAAATTCCACTGGCATTTGACTGAAGACCAGGGTTGGAGAATTGAAATTGAAAAATATCCCTTACTTACTGAAATTTCGGCCTGGAGAGATGAAACGCTAATAGGTCATAACAGGGATAAACCGCGGCAATATGACGGAAAGAAGCATGGTGGATTTTATACGAAAGAGGATATTAAAGAAGTAATTGAATATGCATCACAACGCTTTATTGAGGTAATCCCTGAAATAGAAATGCCCGGACATGCAAAAGCCGCCATTGCAGCTTACCCATGGCTGGGAGTTACCGGAAAAAAAGTGGAAGTCATGAAAGAATGGGGAATCTCTCCCTACATTTTTATGCCTTCTGAAGAAACTTTTGAATTTCTTGAAAATGTTTTAACCGAAGTAATGGAATTATTCCCTTCAGAATATATCCATATCGGAGGGGATGAAGCCATTAAAGATCAATGGAAGAATAGTAAGGAAGTACAAAAACTAATAAAAAAACTGGGTTTATTGGATGAGCATGAACTGCAGAGCTGGTTTATACAAAGAATTGAAAAATTTGTCAATTCCAAAGGGAAAAAAATTATTGGCTGGGATGAAATCCTTGAAGGCGGACTTGCTCCCAATGCAGCGGTAATGTCGTGGCGGGGTGAAGAAGGTGGAATTCATGCCGCGAAGCAGGGTCATTATGTGGTAATGAGTCCCACTTCTCATTGTTATTTTGATTATTACCAGGCTGAACCGGTAGAAAATGAACCATTGGCAATTGGAGGTTTTCTTCCCCTGGAAAAAGTTTATTCTTACGATCCTTTGCCGGAAAGTCTTACGCAAGAAGAAAGTAAATATATCCTGGGAACGCAGGGAAATGTATGGACAGAATATATGCCTGATTTCAAACAGGTTGAGTATATGATATTTCCCAGACTCCTGGCGATGTCAGAAGTTTGCTGGACTTTACCGGAAAACAAAGACCCTGATGAATTTTTTGAAAGGGTGAAAAATCATGAGCTCATTTTTAAGGTACTTGGAGTAAATTATTCCCTTTCCGGAATGCCGGAATAAGGAACAGAAAAAATGGAGATCTGTTTTATTCTATACAAACCCGCGGTTCCGGGAACTGTGGGAGCTTCAGCCCGGGCCCTGAAAACGATGGGTTTTGAGCATCTTAGATTAATAGAACCCTGTGATCATCTATCTTTTGAAGCAAAGATGCTGGCACATGGATCCAATGAAATACTCGAAAATGCAGAGGTTTTTGACAACTTTCAAAATTGTGTTAAAGATCTGGATTTTTTAATTGGAACTACCTCCAGGAAAAGATCGGCCAAAGTTGAATACCCCATTCCTGGCGATGTCCATACATTGATTTTATCTAAAAAATCATATCTGAAAAAAGTAGGAATAATTTTTGGAACTGAAGAATCTGGCCTGCCGAATAGTATTCTGCAGAAATGCAATATTGCCAGTACTATTCCACTGGAAAACCCTTATCCTTCGCTAAACCTGGGGCAATCAGTAATGCTGTATGCCTATGAATTCTCCAAAATTAAGGAGGATTTAAAAAAGAATATAAATGAGAATCCGGAAGAAAGTTTTAATAACCTTAAAAACCGGGTGGCCGATTTGCTGAAGGATATTGAAATCCCTGAGAATATGCCTCTTTATAACCGGATTCTTGAAAGAATTTCACATCTGGAAGGAAGCGATATTAATTTACTGCATTCGGTTAGCTCCAGAATAATGGATAAAATAAAAAGTAAATCTTCATGAAATACAATTCAATTTCGTACATCTGGATGGGAATCATTTTATTTACTGGTTCAAAAATTATCAAAAATCTAATCTGAAAGCATTACTGATTCCGGGAAGTCAGAGTATTGATACTATTAAATTCCTTCAGGCATTCAATTCTTTTAAAAGATTCAGA
Organism: uncultured Bacteroidales bacterium; assembly: GCA_965369105.1. Taxonomy (GTDB): domain Bacteria; phylum Bacteroidota; class Bacteroidia; order Bacteroidales; genus JAGLSB01. The sequence goes on from CBDUPM010000623.1 coordinate 2,036, forward strand.
TAACCCTCTTATTTTCTTACAATTACTTTCGA
>CBDUPM010000624.1:0-2061 GCA_965369105.1 uncultured Bacteroidales bacterium
ATTTTTGCACCTTAATTCTTTTTTTATGAAAATAGCCCTCATTGGATATGGTAAGATGGGTCGTGAAATAGAAAAAATTGCATTAGACCGGCACCACGAAATTGTTCTTGTCATTGATATTAATAATATTGATGATTTGAAGTCTGATAAATTCAATGAATGTGATGTGGCCATTGAATTTTCAGTTCCATCTGCAGTGTTAGATAATATTTACTCCTGTTTCAATGCCGGGGTTCCAATGGTTACAGGAACCACAGGCTGGCACGAGAAATATGAAGAGATTAAAAATTTATGCCATCAGGGTAAACATGCACTCTTTCATGCTTCAAACTTTTCCGTAGGGGTAAATTTGTTTTTCGCAATAAATGAACTAACGGCAAAATTACTCAATAATTTTCCTGAATATGATGTTCAAATGTCTGAAAGTCACCATATTCACAAATTGGATGCACCAAGCGGAACTGCTATTAGCCTGGCAGAGATTCTAATAAAAGAGCTGGAAAGAAAAAACTCCTGGAAGCTCCAATCCGGTGACACGGACAGCATTCCAATTGAAGCCATCCGGGAAGGTGAAATCACAGGAATTCATAATGTAATATATGATTCTGAGATGGATTATATTGAATTAAAGCATCATGCCAAAAGCCGCAAAGGATTTGCCCTGGGAGCAGTGCTGGCTGCAGAATATATTCAAAATAAGACAGGGATATTTACAATGAGAGATCTTCTTGGTATTTAGTATGAATTCAGGAAAACACAAAAAAATAAAGTTTTGGGCCATATTCTGGTCCATCTTATATTTGCTTTTTTTCCTCTGGATGCAACTATGGATTGCGATGCCGGGAGTTCTATTAATACTGGACAGGTTTTATACTCATATTATTCCCTGGAAGAAAATAAAAGAGTTTTTTCAGTTTAAGGGTCCGGGAGCAGGATTCCTGGAATGGAGTGCAGCAATCCTGTTTGCCTTATTTCTGACGGTCACTATCAAGACCCTTTTTGTTGAAGCCTATAAAATCCCTACCCCATCCATGGAAAAAACCTTAATGGTGGGTGATTATCTTTTTGTCAGTAAACTGGCTTACGGACCCAAGCTTCCGAATACTCCCCTGGCGGCACCCTTTATGCCCAACCTTTTACCCAATGGTAAAACCAGCTATTCCACGTCCATTCAAAAGCCTTATAAAAGGTTAAAGGGAATATCAAAGGTGAAACGAAATGACATCATTGTTTTTAATTTTCCTGAAGGAGACACCGTGGTGGTTCAGTATTCAGGTCAGAATTATTATTCTTTGGTAAGGCAATACGGAAGAGAATATATTACAAGCAGGTATGACCTTGTTTTTCATCCGGTGGATATGCGCGACAACTATATAAAAAGATGTGTGGGATTACCCGGGGATACCCTGAAAATTACCAATGGAAAGGTTTGGGTGAATAACAACATTATCCCGGAGTTTCCCAGTCAGCAATTCAAATATTATGTCAGAACAACCAGGAATAAGCTGGAGGATTCCATTTTAAACAAGCTTGGGGTTTCTGAAAATGATCTCGATTACAATCCCAATAATTCCCTTCATACCTTCCCTGTTAGTAATGAAGATGTAGAAATGGTAAGAAACTTACCCCAGGTTCAAAGCCTGCAAAGGTTCGTTGAACCCAGAATTTCTTTTAAAAATACTGCCGTATTTCCTCAAAGTATTAATTATCGGTGGACCGCTGATAATTTTGGGACGCTTCTGATTCCGGGAAAAGGAATCAGCCTGGACCTGGATACGGAAAATATCGATCTGTATAAACGCATAATTGAAGTCTACGAAAAAAATAAATTGGAGATCAGAGATGGTGAAATATACATAAATAATGTACTTTCGCGTTCATATACTTTCAGGATGAATTACTATTTTGTTTTGGGAGATAACCGTCATAATTCAGCCGACTCCAGAACCTGGGGCTTTGTCCCTGAGAATCACCTGGTTGGAAAAGCGGTATGGATATGGTTTTCCAGAAATCCGGACCAGAGTATATTTAAAGGATTAAGGTTTAACAGAATGTTTAAAA
>CBDUPM010000625.1:0-2047 GCA_965369105.1 uncultured Bacteroidales bacterium
GATATTCCACAGTATGTCACAGATAATGTGGCTGATATCGGGATTGTAGGTGAAAATGAAGTTCTGGAAAAAGGGAAGAATGTAGAGATTATAGAAAGACTTGGGTTTTCCAGGTGCAGGATGTCCCTGGCCATTCCAAAATCCGAAGATTACAGGGGTGTGAGTTATTTTGAAGGAAAAAAAATTGCAACCTCCTATCCGGTTATTCTTGAAAAATTCCTCAGGGAAAATAAAGTAAATTCAGAGATCCATGTAATTAATGGTTCGGTGGAAATTGCTCCCGGAATTGGTTTGGCTGATGGTATTTTTGATATTGTGAGTTCCGGAAGTACCCTGATCTCCAACGGACTGGCGGAAGTGGAAGTGGTAGTGAGATCGGAAGCACTTTTGATCGCAAATCCCGGATTAAGTGAACAAAAAAAGGCTATCCTGGAAAGATTCCTGTTCCGGATTAATTCTGTAAGGGCAGCAGCAAAAAATAAATACATACTGCTGAATGCTCCCAACAACAGGCTAAAGGAAATAACAGATATTATTCCCGGGATGAAATCTCCCACGGTAATGCCACTGGCAGAGGAGGGTTGGAGTTCGGTTCATTCTGTTTTAAGTGAGAACCAGTTCTGGGAGGTAATTGATCAGCTTAAAGATCTGGGTGCCCAGGGGATCCTGGTTATTCCAATTGAAAAGATGATTACCTGAGTTCTTCGAATGAAAGAACATTATTAATTAATTCTTAAACAACGATCATGAACATTATTAAAAATCCAGACAGAAATCAATGGCCGGAAATTTTATCCAGGCCTTCATTTGATTTCGAAGCCCTTATGAATTCCGTAGCTTCCATTTTGAGTAATGTAAAAAAGAATGGTGATAAGGCATTGATTGAATATACTAAGGAATATGACCACGCGGAGATGGAGGAGTTCAGGGTAACAGAGGTTGAAATTACCGCGGCTGGATTCAAAGTTGATGAAAAATTGAAAAATGCTATACAGCTTGCAAAATCTAATATTGAGAAATTTCATTCTATACAGAAGCATCCATTGGTTTCCTGTGAAACCTCACCAGGGGTAACGGTCTGGCAAAAATCTTTAGCCATAGAAAAAGTAGGATTGTATATACCCGGAGGAACAGCTCCTTTGCTTTCAACGGTATTAATGCTGGGTATTCCTGCAAAGCTGGCTGGCTGCTCTGAGATAATTATTTGCAGTCCTCCCAATCAGGACGGAAGCATTGATCCGACTATCCTGTTTACGGCCAACCTGCTTGGGATAAGAGATATTTTCAAACTTGGTGGGGCTCAGGCCATTGCCGCCATGGCTTATGGAACAGAATCAGTCCCCAGAGTTTATAAAATATTTGGCCCCGGAAATCAATATGTTACTGCTGCAAAACTGAAAGTAAGTTTGGAAAATGTTGCTATTGATATGCCAGCCGGACCTTCAGAGCTTGCCATCATAGCTGACAGGACCAGTAATCCTGCCTTTATTGCCTCCGATTTACTTTCCCAGGCGGAGCACGGGGCAGATTCGCAGGTAATTATGGTTTCCACCTCTGAGAGTATGATTAACCGGGTTCTGGAAGAGATAGATATTCAACTGGCTGATCTCCCCCGAAAAGATCTTGCAAAAAAATCTCTCGATAATTCAAAATTCATTTTACTGAAAGATGAAAATGCAGTAGTAGACCTGATCAATGAATATGCTCCGGAGCACCTGAGCATCGTAACAGAAAATTATAAGGATTTAAGTAACCGGATTGTAAATGCAGGTTCCGTTTTCCTGGGTAAATATACCCCTGAAAGCGCCGGGGATTATGCTTCGGGAACGAATCACACTCTTCCGACTAATGGCAATGCAAGAGCTTACAGCGGAGTAAATATTGCTAGTTTTATGAAAAAAATATCTTACCAGGAAATTAGCAAATACGGATTGTTTAATATTGGACCTGCCGTGGAAAGGATGGCAGCCGCAGAGGACCTTGAGGCTCACAGAAGAGCCGTTTCTGTCAGGATGAAAGGTTTAAATAATTATAAAGTATGAGTTTT
>CBDUPM010000626.1:0-2045 GCA_965369105.1 uncultured Bacteroidales bacterium
ATATTGGTACTAAACCAGATATTAGAGGATCTGTCTTCAATTATTTTGAATACATAATTACTGGGAAGACCTTCTTTTTCCGTATAAAGGAAAAGTTCTCCCGTTTTTGTATTGGCCATGTATAAACCATAATTTGTTCCTATACAAAGCTCTCCGTCCGGTTTAGGGTATATGGAATAGATCACGGTATTTTCAAGTTTCGGACTGGTATTATTGATAAAACCGGGTTTTAAAAATATGTTCTGTGAAATATCATAAACAATTAAACCATTTCCAGTACCCAACCATAAATTGAATGAATCAGCAGCAATGGTATAGACAGGTCCGATACCCATGGAAACATTTGAGCCGAAGGGTTTTTCAAAAGATACCAGTGAATTTGTACTTTCATTAAATCTGAATAAGCCCTGGTCACACGCAAACCAGAAATTTCCATTTTTGTCCTGATATACATGATTTACACATTTCTTTTCTAATGGAAGCTGAGGATCAGGATTAAATAAATTATGAAACTCTCTTACTTCAAAATCATTTCCTATAATGAATATCCCCTCAGAAGTACCCACCCAAATTCTTCCCTTTTTATCTTCTGAAAGAGATCGGATTTCTAAACCTGAAAGACTCCTGAATAGTTTTTCACTTTTGAATTCAAGTTTATTTGAATCAGCAGGTGATAATAATTCCAGTCCTTCAAATCCGTATCCTATCCAGATTCTTGATTTTGAATCTTCCAGGAGCGCATTAACACTTGCTCCGCTTAAAACCGGATTGGAAAATTGCTGATTATTAAGCAAATTTAGCCTCTTTGGTTTTAAATCAATTTTAAAAAGTCCTATTCTACCTCCGATCCACAAAATTTTATTCGCGTCAATCACGCCGGAGGACAATTGAGAAAAAGCAATCTCATTATTTTGCTCATTCAGGGATAATTTTTCTTTTACTTTCCCTGTTTGTTCCTCAAACTCAATTATACTATTCTTACAAACCAGGAATAACTTCTCTTCGAGAAATAAAATTTCATGTACTGAATAATCTTCCTCAGAGAAGGATTCCAGGTATTTTTTAAATTGTACTCTGTCATCATCCAAACTGTAAAGTCCCTTTTCAGTACCAATCCATAGTTTCCCATCCGGATCTTCCTTCAGGGAAAGAATAGCATTGTTGTTTAAGAATATAGGATGTTCCGGGATATTATTATAAGATGTAAACTCGCATTTATCTTCATCAAAGGAATATAATCCTCTGTGGCTGCCAAACCAGAAATTTCCATACTTATCCCTTAAAACCGGTGCGGCTTTTTTCTGGATGCTATAATTTTCATAATCAGTGCTGAACCGGTAGGATAATATCTTTCCGGTTTCAATATTATACTTTTCAAAATAACTATCTGATTTTAACCAAAGGATATTGCTGTCAGCCAAATAAATTTCCTGAATTGCCTGGTTGATCAAACGAATACTATCTTCCCGGTGGAATTGAATATTTTGAAACCCGGTGGAATTTTTTTTCTTAAAACTCAGACCCTGTCCGGTTCCAACCCATATATTTCCATTCGGGTCTTCAGAAATACAATGGATATAATTATTACCAATACTGGTAGAATCTCCCGGAAAATGCCTGTATTTCTCGAATTGATAGCCATCATACCGATTTAGCCCATCTTCTGTACCAATCCATAAGAAACCCTGCTTGTCGCTATAAATATCAGTTATCCTTGGCTGGGAAAGCCCGTCTTCGACTGAAAAATTCTTTCCGGAGTAGGCAATAGAAGGTACAAGCTGTCCGATTGAGACAGAATAAAATAAAAGAAACAATGAAAAAAGAATAATTCTTTTCCTGTTCATTACTTTTCAGGATCACCGGAATGATCTGATTCTATTGGGAAGAAGAGTTTTTAAAGGCTCTTGCTCCCGGTTTTTGTACCAATTTCTGGTAATGAAGGGAGGGTGACTGTATGAAAGGCCCGAGGTTTAGCTCTTTCCATTTATTGTCTATTGTTTCAATGGTTTTCTTATCCATTACAACAGGGTTTGGCCAATCTCTCC
>CBDUPM010000627.1:0-2041 GCA_965369105.1 uncultured Bacteroidales bacterium
TGCAGAATTGGTACCGGAGATATTAGTTTTGAAGGTTGTGATCAGAATTCAGGTAAGTTCAGTTTTAAAAGATCCAAATTAATAAAGGGGAATATTAGCTTTGAATTGGCGGAAATGGAAAATGTTGACGCCAGTTTTGATAAAACTAATTTTGGCCAGGACTCCATTAGTTTCTATAACAGCAAGTTTAAAACATTATCCTTATCTCAATGCCATCTGGATCATTATACCGACCTGAGATTAAGATCATGCCGGTACCTTGACCTGTCCAACACCATAGTCAGGGATATAATCGACCTGAAACCCTATGAATTTGATGAAAAAATAGATATTATAAATTTCGGTGGGATGCGGTTAATCGGTAGAATTTATATCGACTGGCACCGAAATAAGGTTAATTCCATCATTCAAAATCAACAGGAGAGTACCCACCGCTTAAAAGCAGAGCAATTCAGAACGCTTAAGGAAAACTTTAATGTTTGCGGCAGTTATAGCGATGAGGATCTGGCCTATCTTCAATTTAAAAGACATGAAGCCCGTCATATTCTTCAGCAAAACTTATCCCGAAGTAAATTATCCTATCTATGGGCATATCCCTGGCACATGTTCAGATTATTGATTTTTGACCGGGCTGGTCATTATGCAACTAATCCAGTAAGAGTTATCATTTCAATGATCGTTACCTTAACCTTATTTAGCCTGTTATACAGCGTTTTAATTTATACCGGGGCCGGTGAAATTCTGGAATCCATTCCACACGCACACGGGATGAATCCTCTTGGAATCGGGTTTTACCATAGTACTATAACGTTTTTCACCATTGGTTATGGCGATTATTACCCGGCAGGCATTATCAGGTGGATATCGGGAATAGAGGGGTTTACAGGAGTATTTTTTATGGCATATTTTACAGTGGCTTTTGTAAGGAAGATCCTCCGTTGATCAGCGATGACAAATTTCAGAATATAAACAATAGGAACATCTTTGGTGATCTTCCGTTTGTTTAAAAGAAATGTCCGGATTAAACAGCTCCTTTAAGAGTTCCTCTATTTTTTCTTTAAATTCATCATGATAATCCAGATAATTTAATACCCCGCTTTTCAATTCGGTATTTTTTAATTCGGTCGTGAAATTTTCAACAAATAATTCACTGGTTAAATAAATTCCGGGTTTCAGAATTTTCTCCTCCGGGTGCATCAGATGGTATACATAGCAGTAGAGAAAAGTCTGGAATACACCTTTCAGATTTTTACTCCCCCATTTATCCCTGTCAAAAACCCTTTCCAAAGACGGGAATTGAAGATCCGCTTTGCCGGTCTTATAGTCGAGGATATGTACCCTCCCATTTCTCAAATCAATCCGGTCAATTTTTCCACCCAGACGTACTGATCCTAAAGCTTTTACCGAATGGCTTAAACCTTCGACTTTTTTCTCTGCTTCCAGGTAGGTAAACGGGGCGAGGTCTTTATCTAATTCAAGACATTTTTCAACCAGATTGAAAATAATTTCATAAACAATAATATTCTTTCCTTCAGGCCGCACCACTTCTTTACTTTCCTTAAGATTTAAAAATTCCGACCGGAAAGCACTATCCAGTTGCTTCCTGATATTATCACTCTTGGATATTTCCAGGTAATCTTTCTTCCTGATTTCTTTCCCAATATAGGGTTCGTAAATCAATTCCATCGTTTTATGGAAAAGACTTCCAAATCCTGATGCATCAATTTCATCACTTGCTTCATCCTCTTCTTTCATCCCGGCAACATAGCTAAAATAAAATTTTAAAGAGCAATCCAAATAAGAACTTAATGCTGAGGGAGATAAATATCTCTCACCCTCCCCTTCCAGGTATTCAGAAAGTACCGACATTACTTCCGGAGATTTTGAAATTACTATTTTCTGCAAGTCCTGGCCATATATGGAAAATGCTCCCGTAAAACTTTCCGGTTTTGGGTCTGTCAGGTATTTTAACTGATAAATGTACCGGGAAGGTTCTCCGCTTTTTGCCCCGTCACTTTTTGAATTATATAATAGATAGACA
>CBDUPM010000628.1:0-2033 GCA_965369105.1 uncultured Bacteroidales bacterium
AACAGAAGAGTTCATTGAGTGTGTGCAGTACTTTTCCAGGCTGTGGGAAGAAATCCTCTTGCAGGAATGGCGGCGGCATTCGCAGGAGTATCGGGAGGCTTTTCTGCCAATTTACTCCTGGGAACGATTGATCCACTTTTGGCCGGTCTGAGTGAGGAGGCTGCCCGGATTGTAGATCCGGAATACCGTGTAAATCCAACCGCTAATTATTATTTTATGGTAGTATCTACCTTCTTTATTTCCCTTGTCGGGACTTTCATTACGGAAAAAATCGTGGAGCCCAGACTGGGCCCTTATGAAGGAGATGTAGAAGTAGAAAAAATCGAAAAATTAAGCAGGAGGGAGAAAAAAGGTCTACTGGGAGCCGGAATTGTTTTTCTTTTAATTACCGGATTGGTTTTGATAGGAATTCTTCCTGACAATGGCTGGCTGTTGAATGAATCTAATTCTGTTTTGGAGTCTCCCCTGATCAAGGGTGTGGTTTTCTGGCTGGTTGTTTATGCCGGGTTATGCGGACTGACCTATGGTATCATTACCGGAGCTTTTAAAAATGATGCGGATGTTATGGATGGTATGGCTGAAAGTACTAAAACTCTGGCAAGTTATATTGTTCTTGTATTTTTCGCAGCCCAGTTTGTGGCATATTTCAAATGGAGTAACCTGGGATTGCTGATTGCAATTAATGGTGCAAATTTCCTGAGTAATTCCAATATCGGGTTAATCCCTATGACTATCCTCTTCATAATTTTTGCCGGTACTCTCAATATGTTTATGGGGAGTGCATCGGCAAAATGGGCGATCCTTGCTCCTATTTTTATCCCCATTTTTATGTTTCTTGGATATTCTCCGGAACTATCCCAGGTGGTATATCGTATCGGTGATAGCATCACCAATATAATCAGTCCAATGATGAGCTTTTTTGCCCTCATCATTGCGTTTTTCCAGAAATATATTAAGGGGGTGGGGATAGGAACCATTATTGCAACCATGATTCCATATACCATTGGATTTTTTATTGTCTGGACAATTCTTCTGATAGCCTGGCTCTGGCTGGGATTGCCGCTGGGACCTGGAGCAGGGGTGTATTATGGAGTATAGAATTTGGAAATTTGGGAATGCCGAATTGGCAGATTTGAAAAAATAACACTAATGAATTAAACCCAAAAATGTTTATTATGAAAAACCTGGGAATTTTGTTTATTGCACTTTTGCTTTTTTCATGCAACGCAGATAATAATCCGGATTCGCTTAAAAGAAGTTATAATAATTTCTTTTCAATTGGAGCAGCCATTGGAGAAAAGCATTTATCTAATTATGATACGGTTCTTCTAAAAATGAATTTTTCAAGCCTGACTGCTGAAAATGACATGAAACCCGGAAGAACTATAAATAAGAATAAAGAATTTACCTATGAGGCTGGTGACAAGATTGTGGAATTTGCCGAAAGAAATGATATGGAAGTGAGAGGACATACCCTGATTTGGTATAATCAGACAGATGATTGGTTTTACCGGGATAGTTTGGGCAATTATCTCACGAAAGATGCATTGTTTGAACGAATGGAATGGTATATTCACCAGGTACTTTCTCATTATGGTGAAAAAGTTTATTGCTGGGATGTGGTAAATGAGGCCATTTCTGATTTGGATGATAAATTTTACAGAGATGATATTGACTGGTTTAAAGTAGGAGGACCCGAGTACATTGAAAAAGCTTTTATCTATGCCCGTCAAGCTAATCCGGAGGTAAAACTGTTTTATAACGATTATGATCTTATCAATCCTAAAAAAGCTGAAAAAGTATACCAAATGCTGAAAGATTTCCAGGAAAGAGGAATACCCGTGGATGGTGTAGGAATGCAGGGACATTGGACTATGGAAGATGTCAACAGGGAGAATCTTTCAAAATCAATAGACCTTTTTGCCTCCCTGGGACTTGATGTTCAAATTACCGAATTGGACATTTCCATTTACCCCTATTATCATAATATGGATAAAAAACTCATTCCCAAGGAAGTTAAAGAATTTACAGAA
>CBDUPM010000629.1:0-2024 GCA_965369105.1 uncultured Bacteroidales bacterium
ACGATTGACGACGTTTTCCAGATATTCCTGACGGCCGGAGACCGGATCCGGATTATCAGTATCGGGCAAGAGAGAATGTTTTGCATCGCCGGGTTCATCAACAGCTATTATAAGTTTACGCCCACTTTCAGCTGAAGCCTTTACCCATTTATTGGTAACCTGGTGAACCCGGCTAAAATCGGGTTTATTCGTTTGAACCGAAAAACCCAAAACATCGGTTTTGTTATCCACAAATGGCTGATAGTATTTATCATGTTCATTGGGATAAGTGTGCACTACCGATATGCTTTTATATGGATCATTCTCAGCAAAATACCTTGCCTGATCTTTTACCTGGGAAAGTGTATTGGTATTCTCCTCTCCCAGGTTCCAGTTAAGTGCCAGATGATGAGAATACCTTGCTATCAGTTCACGGTAATAGAGTTTCCGTTCTCTCCCCAATTCGCCCCCATCCATTTTCTGGTCATTTTCATTTTCCTGAGTTTTAAAATGTAAGTACATTCCCTTCATCTCACCATAGGAGAATATCTGCTCCCACTGATCCATTTTAGAAACATCAAAACGATCATGAATAACAAGATTTTCCCAGGCAGTCGGATTTTTCTTAACATTTGCCAATTTCTCATAATCGCTCAATTCTACACTTAACAGGTGTGGGTAAACATTCCGGTCGTCTCCGTCAATATTAAAAGTCAGGAAAGAAAAAGCATTTAATCCTTTTTTATTCAGATAATTAATAGCACCTAATATATTTTTACCCTTTTCTTTGTTGGGTCCCCACAGAAAGTCAGATGCATCTTCATCATAATCATTTGCATGATCCTCCCATTTTTTAAGCCGATCACCCACATTTGGAGTATCGTCTATTTCGTAATATGCAAGCAGGTTTTCAGGCGCATCTACACCACATTTGACAAAATACTCACCACTTTGTGAAAATTGAAGATAGTGTTCACCTGCATATTTCAGACGGCCCTGAGCACGCAGATCACTTCCTGTTTTATCCGACTCTTCCACAAGGAAAGAACCTTTTTTTCCATCCATATATTCAGCACTCACTCCTTCTTCTCTACTAATGGCAATATCGGTCCCTTTTTTAAATGATACATGGTAGTTCCATTCACCGGGTGCATCAGGACAAAAATGTACACGCCATTTATCGCCCAGGGTGGCCGAAGTATATGCTGCATTTCCATCGGCAGCATAATAGCCAGGTACAATAAAGGATTTGTCATCCCGGGTGAAAGTCACTTCCAAACGGTAATCGGTGAAAGGATTCGGGCTGGCAGTCTCTCCGCTTTCCGGTCCCGTGAAAGTAAGGGTAATTTTATGCCATACTTTCATCTCACCGCTAATGTCTGGTTTCTTAATACACGACGAAAACAGGAAAATAAGCACTATAAAGTAGAAGTATTTTATCATGATTTAATGATTTATAGTTCTGTCGGTTATTACTTCTTTTTTTGTATGATTAATCCCTGAATGAAAAATAATCCAGATGCATAAGGTCTTCTCCTTTACCGACAAAATGCAGACAGACATCCTCAACTCCTTCTAAATGCTTCAATTTGCATGAAACGCAAGTGTAATTACTGTTACCCCCGGTAGATTTTACAGATACTTTACCCAGCAGTTTTCCATTTGCATCGCCTGATCTCACCTCAATGGTACCTCCGACAGATGAGGCCAGGTGAAAATGGATTGATTTCTTTTCCTTCAGATTAGCAATATTGGGATACAACAGGCTGGCACCATTTTGAATCTTCTGCAATTCAAAGCCCCCCAGGGGACATTCTTTCTTTTCCATTCCGGATGATTTCATATACCATTCAGCCTGTATGCATTCCCAGTTAGCATTGTACTGACCTACTCCTGTTTCAAAATGGGCATCCAGAAATTCCACATCACTAATCATTCTTCCATCATCGGTGTAATGAAGGTAAGTCATATACGACTCCCGGTAGCGCGCCACTTCTGTACCTAAATGAAAATGGCACCATGTATGAAACCATTGATTATTCCAT
>CBDUPM010000630.1:0-2022 GCA_965369105.1 uncultured Bacteroidales bacterium
CTGTGTCAATCTGGCAATCGCTTACAAATTCTTTCTCCGGGGTATTCAGTTCTTTTTCAAATATGTCTTTAAAATCATCTTCTTTTAGCTCCAGAATGGCTTCATCCAGGATTTTCTGGTAAGTTTCATATCCTATATCTGATATGAACCCGCTTTGTTCTGCACCTAACAGATTTCCCGCTCCCCTAATGTCGAGGTCCTGCATCGCAATACTGAAGCCGCTGCCCAGTTCCGAGTATTCTTCAATGGCCTTTAACCTTCTTCTGGCTTCCGGAGTGTTCAGATGAAGGGGAGGAGCAAGAAGATAACAAAAGGCCTTTTTATTTGACCGGCCCACACGTCCCCTTAGCTGGTGTAAGTCGCTCAGGCCAAAATGATTGGCGTTATTAATGATAATTGTATTCGCATTTGGTATATCCAGCCCGGATTCGATAATTGTGGTAGCGATTAAAACATCATAATGACCCTGGATAAAATCAAGCATAATATTTTCCAGTTTTTTACCCTCCATTTGTCCGTGAGCAATCACTGTTCGTATGCCTTTGCATGAGCGGTTTATCAGAGCTTCAATTTCTGTAATATTTTGTATCCGGTTATGAATGAAGAAAACCTGGCCTCCTCGTGCCACCTCGTATTCGATTGCTTCCTTTATAATACTTTCATTGAAACTGTGTAGTTCTGTAATGATGGGATGCCTGTTTGGAGGAGGAGTGGAAATAATGGATAAATCGCGTGCCCCCATTAAAGAAAACTGGAGGGTTCTGGGAATGGGAGTGGCTGTGAGGGTTAAAGTATCGACATTTATTTTAAACTGGCGAAGTTTCTCTTTCATACTAACTCCAAACTTTTGTTCCTCATCAATAATAAGTAATCCAAGGTTTTTGAACTGGATATCCTTCCCGACCAGCTTGTGTGTACCTATAATTATATCGGTTTTCCCTTCTTTCAGTCTTTTGATCGATTCCTTCTGGGTAGCTGAGGTCCTTAAACGACTGATATAATCGACATTGCAAGGTAAGTCTTTGAGCCTTTCCCTGAAAGTGTTATAATGCTGCAGCGCAAGGATAGTGGTGGGAACCAGGACGGCAACCTGTTTGGAGTCCGTAACTGCCTTGAAGGCTGCACGGATGGCAATCTCTGTCTTCCCGAATCCCACATCTCCACATATCAGTCTGTCCATCGGAAAATCAGCTTCCATACCTTCTTTTACTTTCTGGGTAGCGGTTACCTGGTCCGGGGTGTCTTCATAAATAAAGGATGCTTCCAGCTCTTGCTGCAGATAAGTATCCTGGCTGAATGAAAATCCTTTTTGCTGCCTTCTTTCTGCATATAGTTTTATTAATTCCCCTGCAATATCTTTAACTTTCTTTTTCGTATTGCTTTTCAGCTTTTGCCATGCCCCACTGCCCAGTTTGTAAATTTTTGGAGGAGCATTGTCTTTTCCTTTATACTTTGAAATTCTGTGTAATGCATGAATACTGACAAATAAGACATCCTTATCTTTATAAATCAGTTTTACTGATTCCTGCTGTTTTCCATTCTTTTCAATCGTCTCAAGCCCTCCGAAAATTCCAATCCCATGGTCAATATGCACAATGTAATCCCCTGGTTTAAGATCGGTCAGTTCTTTCAGATTAACAGATTCCCTGCGGGTAAACCTGTTGTGGATTTTATACTTGTGATATCGCTCAAATATTTGGTGATCAGTAAATACACAGGTTTTGGTTTCATTGTCGATAAAACCGATATGAAGCGTACTCTTTATCGCTGAAAACCGTGTTTCAGGATCTATTTCCTTAAAAATATCTTTCAGGCGCTGAATTTGCGTTTCACTTTCTGATAAAATATGGACTTCAAAGTTGTCTTCCCTTTTTGAATTGATTTCCCGGGTGAGCAGTTCAAAATTTCTGTTAAACAAGGGTTGGGGAGAGGTTTGGAATTCAATTTTTTTATCCGGGTCCTTAAGGATGGGTGAGCCAAACTCAATTTTCCGGATGCCTTCCATATCTTTTAAAAGTGTCT
>CBDUPM010000631.1:0-2017 GCA_965369105.1 uncultured Bacteroidales bacterium
TCATTTGTTTTATTTTCACATTTTACAGAAAATTAAGTTTTCAAATCCTTAAAAAATATCATAATATTAATTTAATATTGATTTAAATTAGAAATCTCATTAGATTTTATATTTTTGCACCATGCTAACATGTAAATACAAGTTACCCTGAAAAAAGATTCATGTTCTTGGAAGCAGTAAATTTAATCTCTTGTTTTAAACATGAATTTAAATATGGCAGAACGGCATATCTGTTTGGGGATTAAAACAGGAAAAGATTGAAATTATAATTTCCTCATTTACGAAAATTTAAACAAAATAGCTCTTCAATGCTCAGGAATCATTCTAAATTTGAGTCAGTTTCAACAAAAAATTTAACGTAAATAATAGTGATTAAAGGAGTTTTATTCGATATGGATGGGGTATTGCTTGATTCTGAAAAATTCATCACCCACGCAGGAGTTGAAATGTTCAGGGAAAAGGGATATATTGTATCTGAATCCGATTTTCTGGAATTTACCGGAATGGGTGAAAACAGATTTTTGGGAGGGGTTGCGGAAAAATACGGGATTCCGTTTTTTCCTGAAATTGATAAAGCAAGAACCTATGAAATATACAAGGAACTTGTAAAAGACAAACTGAAGCCACTTCCGGGAGTAATTTCTTTTATAGAAAAATGTAAATCTAAATCACTTAAAATAGCGGTGGCTACTTCTGCTGATCAAATAAAAATGAATACGAATCTGAAGGAAATTGGCCTCCATGAATCCATATTTGATACCACTATTAATGGTCTGGAAGTAATTCATAAAAAACCTGATCCCGAAATTTTTATTAAAGCCGCAGAAAGACTGAAATTAAAACCCAATGAATGTTTAGTGGTTGAAGATGCACCAAGCGGATTGGCCGCAGCCCGCGCTGCCGGTTGCAGGTGCCTGGTTTTAACCACAAGTTTCCCTTCTGAAATTTTTCCTGAGGCAGATTGGATATCTTCCGATCTTTCCACTGCTCCGGATGATTGTTTAAACTGGTAAAAGAATAAAGTTATGAAAAAACGAAAACTAGGAAATTCTGATCTTTTAATTCATCCCCTGACTTTTGGAGCCTGGGCTATTGGCGGCTGGATGTGGGGGGGAGCGGATGAAAAGGAGGCACTTGAGGCTCTGGATTCGTCAATTGATCTGGGAATGACGACGATTGACACCGCCCCAGTATACGGTTTTGGACATAGCGAAAAACTTGTTGGTAAGGCTATTAAAGGCAAACGTGATAAGGTGGAAATATTATCGAAATTTGGTTTAGTCTGGTCCGGAACGAAAGGAAGCTTCTTCTTTTCTTCTGCGGATAATTCCGGGAATCCGCTGGATATTTACCGTTATGCTGCTGGTGACTCGATAATAGAGGAATGTGAAGAAAGTCTCAGGCGTCTGAAAACAGATTATATTGATCTTCTTCAAATCCACTGGCCGGATCCCACCACAGCCATAGAAGAAACCATGGAAGCTATGAATAAATTGCTTGAGCAGGGAAAAGTAAGAGCAATTGGAGTCTGTAATTATGATGATAATGAATTGACCGAGGGATTAAAATTTGCAAACCTGGCTTCCAACCAGGTGCCTTACAGTATGCTTAGAAGAGATATTGAATCTAAACTTGTCCCACTCTGTCTTAAAGAAAATGT
The DNA here is from genome assembly GCA_965369105.1 of uncultured Bacteroidales bacterium. Taxonomy (GTDB): domain Bacteria; phylum Bacteroidota; class Bacteroidia; order Bacteroidales; genus JAGLSB01. The sequence continues at coordinate 1,661 of CBDUPM010000631.1, forward strand.
AGGAATCCTTGCTTACAGCCCCTTGCAAAGAGGTTTGCTTACGGGTAAATTTTCTCCCGATCATAAATTCAATGAGGGTGATAACCGGCCAACAACTCCTTATTTCAAACCTGAAAATATCGAAAAAGTCAATTCATTTCTTCTGGAAATTAAACCCATTGCCGAATCTAAATCTGCCAGCCTGGCGCAACTCGTACTAAGATGGACCATTGAACAACCGGGGGTAGCATCGGCACTTGCTGGTGCAAGAAATTCAAAACAGGTATCAGATAATTTTGGTGCCACCCAAATAGAATTAACTGCTGAAGAAATTCATTTTATTAATGATAAATTAAATCAACTAAAACTTGAAATTTA
>CBDUPM010000632.1:0-2015 GCA_965369105.1 uncultured Bacteroidales bacterium
AATGGAAAACTGGATGTTTGGTTGTGATATTTGTCAGCAAGTATGCCCGTGGAATCGTTTTGCCAAACCACATCAGGAAGAGGCCTTCCAGCCTCAAGAAGATTTGCTGCAGATAAAAAAAGAGGAATGGGAGGAACTGACCGAGGAAGTTTTTAAAAAAGTATTTAAGTTGAACCTGCTATCAGAAAATGGCTTTGTCAAAAAATCCCCTGATCAAACAGAATTCTTCAATGGACAGTCTGTTCAGCTTATTCCCCTCGCTGATTTTGGATATCGTTTTTCAGACTGGAGTGGAGATTATCAAAGTTCAGAGGATACTATAACCATCCTTATGGACTCAAGCATAAATATAGTTGCCAACTTTGTACCTGTTCCAGCTTATGAAATTAATACTGTTGCTGAAAATGGCAAGGTATACAGAACACCTTTTTCAGAGATTTATAATCAGGGAACAAGTGTTGAACTTAGGGCAGAGGCATCGCCTGGCTATCGATTTGTAAACTGGACAGGTGATGTACTGAGCTATGAGGAAACCATTACGGTCATTGTGGATTCCACCATTCATCTCGTAGCCCATTTTGAATTAATTCCGTATTACACGCTTACAGTTATTCAGGAGAATGGCAATGTATTGATCAGTCCAAACAAGACTAGCTACAAGGAAGGAGAGCTGGTTTATTTATTAAGTGTAACACCTGATGAAGGTTATGAATTTACAGGTTGGTCGGGCGATACAACAGGAAGGGATGTTCCATTGGTGCTTACCATGGATTCTGACATTACTATTATTGCAAACTTCACTCTAATAACAGCAGTTTCTGAATTTAAAAATGAAAAGCTATTTGTCTTTCCGAATCCGGGTAAGAATGGAATTTTCTTTTTAAATGAAAGTCGAAACTGGAGTATTTATTCCCTAACAGGAGTGCACATTTTATCTGGTGAAACCAGCACAATTGACATTTCCATGTATGCCAAAGGGGTATACATTCTAAAAACAGAAAAGGAAGAGTTTAGATTAATCAGGCAATAATTTATTAAATTTTACGTCTCCTTGTAAGCTTTGTTTTTTACCTACCCCACCCACATATTCCCCACCCATGGGGGCTAATCTTTACATACATGTCCGCCATTTTCAAGCTTAGAGTTACAAGCATGGTAAAGTTGTAAACCCGGTCATACATTTCCGGCCTGAAAGGCCAGCATATCCCAGCCCGGGGCAAGTGAAAAGAAGATTAAAGCCGAAGGCAAAATCTTCAATGAACGGCGCCCCGGGTATGAAACGGAATGCAAATAGCGGCCTGAAAGGCCAACTTAATCATTCCCAAATGTAACGCAGATCATAATCCACATCATATAGCTTTAAAAATTCAATTAATTCATCCCTATACGACTTTTTCTTGTGATGCTCCTTCTGTTCCCTAATATATCTTTTCGTTTTTTCCACCATGGACTTACTTACCGAAAAACCCGCATATCCCCCCTGCCATTTAAACAATTTATATTCTTTATCCCTTGTTTTAATCCATCGACTACTTTGTCCTTTGACTTTTTCAACCAAATCCGCAAGAGAGATATTTTTTGACATTAGGCACAGAATATGAACATGGTTCTTCACACCATTGATTATAATAGGTGTTGATTCATTGTCTTTTATTATTGATGCCATATAAGCATAGAGTTCATCTTCGATTTCACTTCCAATGGGGATGCTTGAATTTTTGATGTGAAAAATGATTTGCACATAGAGTTTTGATAAGGATTGTGACATGATAATGGTTTTAGATAATGCCCTTTGTTGTTTATGGAAAAATGAGGGAAATCTCGGACAGGAAGGATGTGTTTTTTAAGCAGGCCTTTCAGGCCGCCCTGTATTATCGTCTATTACCCGGGGCGTTGTTCAATGAATCTCAGGCCTGTGGCCTTTCAATTCCTTTTCACTTGCCCCGGGCTGGTATAAGTTGGCCTTTCAGGCCGCCCTGTATTATCGTCTATTACCCGGGGCGTTGTTCAATGAA
>CBDUPM010000633.1:0-2013 GCA_965369105.1 uncultured Bacteroidales bacterium
AAATAACCAAAAGAATCTCATCATGGATAATATTGAAACTAAAATGAAAGGTGCTTTTCTTCCGGGAGACAGTACCGTTGTATTCAAAGAAATGGACATACCGGAACCCGGGCATGGTCAGGTATTACTGAAAACAAAGTCCTCAACAATCTGTGGAAGTGATATCAGGGCCATCTACCATGAGCACCTGGGAAAAGGCCCGGAAGGCTATCAGAACAAGATTGCAGGTCATGAGCCCGCCGGGCAAATCGTAAAATGTGGTCCGGGAATGAAAAGATTTAAAGTGGGAGACCGGGTAATCGTCTATCATATTTCAGGTTGTGGACTTTGTAACGATTGCCGGAGAGGATATATGATTTCCTGTACAAGTGAACACCGCGCGGCTTATGGCTGGCAGAGAGATGGAGGAATGGCTCCCTATATCCTTGCCGAGGAAAAAGACCTGGTTTTTCTTCCTGATTCCCTTTCTTATACCGATGGAGCACAAGTGGCATGCGGATTTGGAACGGTCTATGAAGGCATTTCTAAATGTGGAATATCTGGTGATGATGCGGTTCTGGTAACCGGTCTCGGTCCTGTTGGCTTAGCTAACCTGATGCTTGCCAAGGCATTGGGAGCAGATAAACTGATAGGGGTGGATGTAAATCCCGCCAGGGTAAAACTGGCTAAGGACCTTGGCCTCGTTGATGAAGCCTTTGTCAGCAATGACAAAAGCCTTGAGGAAATATGGAAATTTACAGGAGGAAAAGGGGTTGAAAAAGCCTTTGATTGTTCTGGTAATACCCACGCCCGGCAGCTTTGCATACGGGCAACCAGGAAATGGGGAGATATCGTTTTTGTCGGAGAAGGGGGAAGTGTGGAGTTCAATCCTTCACCGGATATAATTCACGATCAGAAAACCATTTATGGTTCATGGGTTACTACTATATGGAGAATGGAGGAATTGGTAGAAAGAATTGTCAGATGGGGAATTCATCCGGAGGACCTGGTAACCCATCGTTTTCCACTTGAAGATGCTGATAAGGCTTATGAATTAATGGCTGCAGGCAACTGTGGAAAAGTAGCAGTGGTATTTGATGAAGAAATAAAATAAAATATTAAAAATGAAAAAATTAATTCCTTGCGTATTCGCAATTGCAATTATGATGGTTTCCTGTAACCAGGGTACAACAGAAGAAGAGCCTCTTTATCTTGAAAATTTCCAATCCCTTTCCGGGCACAAGGCTGCCCCCGATTGGTTTGCCGATGCCAAGCTCGGGATATATTTTCACTGGGGAGTCTTTTCCGTACCGGCTTTTAGTTCCGAGTGGTACCCCAGGAATATGCATATTGAAGGCCATCCCGTATTTAACCATCATCTGGAAACATATGGCCCCCTTTCTGAATTTGGTTATCACGATTTTGTACCCATGTTTAAAGCGGAAAATTTCAATGCCGCAGAATGGGCTGAGCTTTTTGCAAAAGCCGGGGCCCGCTTTGCCGGACCGGTGGCCGAACATCATGATGGTTTTTCAATGTGGGCAAGTGAAGTAACACCCTGGAACGTGTTGAATAAAGGTCCCAAAAAAGACATTACCGGTGAACTGGAAAAAGCAATTAAGGAACAGGGGATGAAATTTATTACAACCTTTCATCATGCACGGCACCTGCAGAGGTATGACAGCATGCAAATTATTCCGGAGGATGAAAGCTTCTGGATGAGTCATTATCCATATTATGAAAATATGCCTCCACGGTCTGATGACCCGGAATTAAAATATCTGTATGGAAAAATTCCGGCAGATGAGTGGCATGAAAAAATCTGGTTTGGAAAACTTAAGGAGGTAATTGATAATTATCAACCCGACATCATTTGGTTTGATAGCTGGCTGGACCTTATTCCGGAAGAATACCGGGCTAAATTTGCAGCCTATTATTTAAATGAAGCAGCAAAATGGGATAAAGAAGTTGTAATCGTAAGAAAACAGGACGACCTGCCCTTGAGTTTTTCAGTGGATGATCTCGAAAAATCCA
>CBDUPM010000634.1:0-2012 GCA_965369105.1 uncultured Bacteroidales bacterium
TCAGCCTTTATTCTGTGGAAGCCCAATACCAGGCTGTAGAACTGGAATTATTCAATGAGGAAATTAAATTACCTTCTACCATTTTAATTCCGGAAGATATTAAAAAACCGCCAGTAGTATTAATTATTGCAGGCTCAGGTCCGACCGACAGAAATGGTAATAATGTATTTATGAAAAACAATTGTCTGAAATTCCTGGCTGAAGACCTGGCTTTAAATGGGATTGCAAGCATGCGCTATGATAAAAGGATTATCCAGGGAAATAATCAGATTAAAGAGGAAGATCTCAACTTTGAAGATATCATCGCTGATGCAGAATTTTGTTTAAACTATCTGATTAAAGACAAACGTTTTGGGAAGGTATATGTGCTTGGCCACAGCCAGGGCTCCCTGGTTGGAATGGTAATTTGTCAACACCAAAAGGTAAAAGGATTTATTTCGCTTGCGGGTACATCAAAAAATATTGGTGAAACCATAATTGAACAGGTGACAGCACAAAATAAAGCACTGGGAGAAGAAACCGCCGTCATTATTGATAGCCTCAGACAGGGCTATGATGTTAAAAGATTTAATCCCGCTTTAATTTCACTATTCAGACCCAGCGTTCAGCCCTTTCTGAAATCATATCTAAAATATGATCCTGTGAATGAACTGAAAAAATTGAAAATTCCTGTTCTGATTGTTCAGGGTACCACTGATATTCAAATTAAAACGGAAGATGCCGAGGAATTACACAGAGCTTACCCTGAATCTGAATTAGTCATCATCCAGGGAATGAATCATGTATTAAAAGCCTCAGTCATTGACAGAATCGAAAATATGAAGACTTATTCAAACCCGGAATTACCATTGGTCGAAGAACTTGTACCATCCATATCAGAATTTATTAAATAACCATCTGAATTAAACCTTTATGAAAATTTATTTTTTCCTTTTTTCACTGGCAGGGATCATTTTTTTCACTTCATGCGGCAAACAAAATGATTATCAGCTCAGGCAGAATCTGAATTCGGTATGGCGATTTTCTCTTAATGCTGATTCCTCTTGTATAGATCCTGACTTTGATGATTCAAACTGGAGAATGCTAAATATACCTCATGATTGGTCTGTTGAATTACCCCTGGCTGAAGATAATCCGGGTGGTAAAGCGAATGGCTATTTTGCCGGGGGAACAGGCTGGTACCGAAAAACGATAGATGTTCCCGAAATCTACCGGCAGAAATCCCTTTACCTTCAGTTTGAAGGCATATACCGGGATGCTGATATATGGATTAACGGGAAACATGCCGGGAAACAACTATATGGTTACAATGAAATTAATATAGATATTGATGGTTTTCTTGAATATGGAACAGAGAATTCCATTGTAGTCAGGGCGAATAATAATGCGGATCCCATTGATCGCTGGTATCATGGTTGTGGGATTTACCGGGACGTGCATATGATCATTGCTAACAAGGTTCATATCCCCTTACACGGAACCTTTATCCGGAATGAAGTATTTGACAGTCTGGATGCTTCCATAAGAATCAGTACAGAATTGGTCAATGAAAATCCCTTTCCTGTGGAAGTAAAGCTTGTAAATCATGCATTTCATCCTGAAGAGGGAAAAGTGGGAGTAGCCAGCTCTGAAAGATTTATATTACATAAAGACACTATAATTGACCAGATCATTGAAATTGAAATACCTGACTGGTGGTCGCCTGACAATCCGGTAGTTTATGAAATTTTTTCAGACATTCTTTCAGAGAAAAATACCATTCTTGACACCTATGTTTCGACGTTTGGAATCAGAAACCCGGAGTTTTCCGCAGAACAGGGCTTCATACTTAATTATGAAAAGCTGGTCTTAAAAGGAGTGTGCATTCATCATGACCTGGGTGTAAGCGGGGCCGCATTTTACCCTTCTTTAATGAGAACCCGTTTGCTGAAACTCAAAGAATACGGTGTCAATGCCATCCGTCTGAGTCATAATCCACATGCCAGTCAGCTTTTAGATATGTGTGACGAGAT
>CBDUPM010000635.1:0-2003 GCA_965369105.1 uncultured Bacteroidales bacterium
TCATTCAATGAAGCATCCATAGCGGATGTATTTATTTTAATCGGAACAACCGGAGAAGTTATGCCTGCAAATATGGTCCCGCGCCTGGCAAAACAAAATGGAGCAACCATCATAGAAATTAATCCTGAACCCTCCAGTTATACCGATGATATAACTGACATTTTTCTGGAAGGAAGGGCCGGAGAGATTTTACCCGAAATAGTGCAATTAATAGTGGAGGAGTGAATGCTCAGGCTTGATGGACCGCTGATCACAGCTGTGAGATGATATCCCGGGGATTGCATGTAAATTATATAATAATAATGATTTTAAAAATATCTTTCTTTTATTTGCAACACAAAACAAAAATAAAAATATGGAACTACTAAAAGGAAAAACTGTAATCGTTACCGGCGCCGCAAGAGGAATCGGACGCCAAATAGCTGTTTCAATGGCTGCAGAAGGAGCAAATATCGCCTTTACTGATCTGAACCTGGATGATAATATGAAATCGCTGGAGAATGAACTTAATGCTATGGGAATTAAAGCAAAAGGATTTGCCAGTGATGCCAGTGATTTTTCTCAAACTGAAAAGACAGCAGATGCTATTCATGCAGAATTTGGTAGTATTGATATTCTTGTAAACAATGCCGGGATCACGCGCGATACCCTGTTGATGAGAATGGATGAGGAAACCTGGGATTTAGTTATCAAAGTAAACCTCAAATCAGTTTTTAATTTTACCAAAGCGGTTCAAAAATATATGCTGAAACAAAGAAGCGGATCCATAATAAACATGAGTTCTGTAGTTGGAGTAAGCGGAAATGCAGGTCAGGCAAATTATTCTGCCTCAAAAGCTGGCATAATTGGCTTTACAAAATCTGTTGCCAAGGAATTGGGTTCACGTGGAATCAGAAGCAATGCCATTGCTCCCGGTTTTATCATAACCGATATGACAGGTAAATTACCTGATGATGTCAAGGAGGCCTGGATAAAAGGAATTCCTTTAAGAAGAGGTGGAACCCCGAAAGATGTGGCTGATGCATGTATTTACCTTGGTTCTGATCTCTCATCTTATGTCAGTGGTCAGGTCCTGAATGTTTGTGGTGGAATGAACACATAGTTTTTCTATTCCATCAGAATGCTATTTATATTTTCGGGTAAGTTTGGATAAAATGAAAATAAAATTCATTTTCATTGTTTTAATTGTACTATTATCGGGATCTTGTATTCCAACAAAAAATATAAGCTTCGAAAGCCTGCAACCTGCAGGCTTTTCTTTTCCACCCACCAGGGATTCAATACTTATTCTGAATAATTCTTATTATCCCCGGGTGGATACCAGTTCAGTAAATAAATTATCCGGATTGGATTCCATACAAAGCTTTATGGTTGATACCCTGATCGTAAAATCCATTTTTGACGGCCTCTTTTCGGTACTGGATCATTCCAAGAATTATGATCTGCATAAAACAATTTATCATGAACTGCGCACATATTCAGTTGATAACTATCAACAACCTCTAGACTTAGAAAGTATTAACCTGCTCTGTGAGAATTTTAAAACAAATATGATTATTTCTCTGGAGTACTACGGTTTTAATTATAAGCATAAGTTTTTTTATGATGATTTTGTAAGTACTCCTGTGGTTGAAGTAAACCGGGCCATGCTATGGCGTATTTACATGAAAGAAATGGGAATGTTGTTGGAATACCCTGACAGGGAGATTCTGTATTGGGATTTGTATATTGGAAAGGAATTCCATATGCCCGACACAATGAATTCGAATCAGGAAATAGTATTGAAGGAATGTTTTTGGTTGGGTGGACAGAAATTCGGGAATTATATTTCTCCAGGCTGGCAAAAGATTGACCGGACTTATTTCCCATTTCTTTATAAAGGGGAAGAAATAGCTTTTGAAGCAGATGAATTGTTGTGTTTCATTTCTGTTTCAGGAAGTAAAAAGAAAAAGTATAAAGCCTGGTATAATCTTGCCGTACTTTATGAGCAAAAAGGTGAACCG
>CBDUPM010000636.1:0-1995 GCA_965369105.1 uncultured Bacteroidales bacterium
CAAAGCACCCGGTATCAGTCCTGCCATGAATAAATAGGAGAGATCAAACCGGCTTCTTTCATTCTTAAAAACAGCATTGTATGATATCAGGATTAATAAATACAGGCCTAAGCCTGCGGCAATTCCTAAAAAAGAATTGGCCAGTAATTCTGTAAACCGCATGGACAGGAGTTCAGAAATTCCACCGGGATAAAGCAGATGTTCAATAAAGCGGTAAGGAATGGAGTGTTGCCAGTAATATACCAGGGAGGTGTCGATACGATACAGAAAATAAAAAAGAAAAGAAAAGAATAATATTATACCAGTATAGTGAGTGATTCTGAAAAGAGACAGGTTTTTCATTTCTATTCAAAAATTATGGTTTATTTCTGAACTTTTATCTTTTCAATTTTGAATGTGGGAGATTATTTATTTCTTCTTCTGTAAACAATAAATTAAAGTTACATAATTCATTCAATACAAAAACCATTAAAAGTAATAAATTGTCTGGTGACTGAATATTTAGAAAAAAATGCCGGCTTAAAACAGATGTTCTTATTCATATTTGTAGATATACAACTTCTTTTTCACCATATTGTCTTTGGCATCAAAATATTGCTTCTCCACTCTCAGTTTATCTTTATAGATGGTTACTTCCCGGCTTTCCACCTTACCGCGGGCATTCAGAAAAATCTCCTCAATGAGCCGGTCATCTTCATCATAAACATATTTTTCCCACTTCTGGATTTCATTCCTTCTGTTAGATTCCTTTAATTCGATGAGGCGTCCTTCTTCGTCAAAATATTCCTCCTGTTCCACTACATATTTATCTTTGCTTTCTTCAAGAAAATATTCGTGAACTTCGATTGATGTAATTCCAAGCTCCTTTATTTTTTTCTTACTCTGCGCCTGGAGCAAAGCAGGAAGTGCCAAAAGAAGCAAAAGGCCGATGGGGAGAATTTTTTTAATCATAAATGCAAATATAATATATTGTTTGTAAGAAATTTAATTTATGATTTAATCCTTCAAATGCCTTGCCAAATATTTAAATTTTGATTTTTCAAAAGGAAATAAAAACAAAAAAAGTAACCGGCTTATATTTTTGAAAACCGGTTAAGTAATACTTCCAGGTACCGGGATTTCATTTGTTCACTTGCTAATGCCCGCTTTACCAGCGGGAGTTTTAAGATAGCTCCCAGGACCCCTGCCAGAGCTCTGTGACTCCAGAGTACATGATTATCAAAAATCAGGTTTTGTAATTTTCCGCGTTCGATAGCCATCATTACTACCCGGTTCACTCCATCCACCGGAGTGATAACCCGTTTTTCCCTGCTCTTCAGGACCAGGGAATTCCTGGAACATACTCTTACACAAACGCCGCAACCCAGGCAAATATCTTCATTTAATTTAGCTGTTTTACGATTTACTTTAGAAGGGTCATTTGCGGATACAAGGCTCATTGCTTCAACCGGACATACACTCACACATTTTCCGCAACCATTGCAAGTATCATCATTTATTTCAGGAAGGAAGTTGGTGGTATGTATTGGGTCCAAAATGGCAAATCTCCTTGCAGCAATCATGGCTTCACAACAGCAACCGCAGCAATTACAAATGAAGTTCACCCTTCTCTGCACATTCTCCCCAAACTGAACCAGGTTGTTTTCATAAGCCTCCTGCAAAAGATCAAGACATTCCTCTTCACTCACATGACGTGCATTTCCATGCCTCACCAATGATTCGGCAGAGGAATTAAAGGTCATACAAATATCCATGGGAGCATCACAGGCTTTCCCCATATGTTCCATTTTATGCCTGCAATAACAAATCCCTACTCCCCGGTGAGTTGCGGTCTTAATAACTTCAGAAGCCCTTTCATAATCCAGTACATGAAGTGCATTCTGCTCTGATAATGCAGGTTCATGAACAAAGGTTCTCCCCAGTTGAGTTTCTCCTTCCGTAAATAATTCCCTGACGAAATCTTCCTCCACATTCAAATACTGATAAAACAATTCT
>CBDUPM010000637.1:0-1994 GCA_965369105.1 uncultured Bacteroidales bacterium
GTTTACGCTAAAATCGACATTTTTAAACAGAAGCTCCCCATCCATGCTTACTGACAATCCGCTAACATCCAGTATCTTATCACCCGCTTCCCTTTCCGGTGTAAAAATAATTCCGGGATATTTCCGTGTTGAGGGCTCAATATCTTCAATATTCAGCTTCTCTATCATTTTCTTTCTGCTGGTAGTTTGTTTCGACTTGGCTACGTTTGCGCTAAATCGGGCAATGAATTCCTGCAGTTCCTTTTTCTTTTCCTCTGCTTTTTTATTCTGGTTCTTTTGTTGTCGAAGGGCAAGCTGACTACTTTCATACCAAAAACTATAATTTCCGGCAAACATTTTAATTTTCCCGTAATCTATATCTATAGTATGGGTGGATACAGCATCCAGGAAGTGCCTGTCGTGAGATACCACCAGCACTGTGTTTTCATAATTGGAAAGGTAATTTTCCAGCCAGACAACCGTTTCAAGGTCTAAATCATTTGTCGGTTCATCCAGTAATAAATTATCAGGATTTCCAAACAGGGCCTGTGCAAGCAAGATTCTGACTTTTTGACTGGCGCTCATGTCTTTCATTAAGGAATGATGATATGTTTCTTTAATCCCCAGGTTACTTAGCAAAGTAGCAGCATCACTTTCAGCATTCCACCCATTCATATCTGCAAACTTTTCCTCAAGCTCGGCTGCCTTTATTCCATCTTTTTCTGAGAAATCAGGTTTTGCATAAATAAGCTCTTTTTCTTTCATTATTTCCCACAGCTCAGAATATCCTTTTAATACCGTGTCAGAGACCGTAAATTCATCGAATGCAAAATGGTCCTGGCTTAATACAGATAATCTTTCACCCGGGCCGAGGGAAATATGCCCAAGATTAGTATCTAATTCTCCTGAGATAGCTTTCAAAAAAGTGGATTTTCCGGCACCGTTGGCTCCAATAACTCCGTAGCAGTTCCCTGCAGTGAATTTCAGGTTTACATCCTGGAATAATATTCTTTTCCCAAATTGAATTTTGAGATTTGCGACTGTGATCATAAAAATAATTGATTTGTTTTCCTTGTTTGTTAAAAGGGCCACAAAGGTAGTAAAATGTTTTGAAGTGTCATCGTTCCGGGGTTCCCGGTTCAGGCTGGACTTTTGATCGAGGACTAATTATACCTGAACACAGGTTTTGAATTTTCGCAATCTATCCATTTGGGTTCGGGAGGGATACTACAATCAGAAATAATTCCCCATTTATCATTATAAATATCTAGTTGTTCGTTATAATAGTCGACAATTCTAAGAAATTCTTTGACATCTATCCTGGTATTGAAGGCTATATAGCTGGCAGGGCCACCACAGGCTTTTGAACCCAGATCAGTGTATTCCCATTCAGATGGATCGGTGCATTCCCTGCTTCCTGCCATTTCCAAAATATCTTCTTTAATTTCTTCCAGCAGCATGTTATCCTCTTCAAGACTGGATGATTCCGTTATCTTGCTATATTCCAAATCCTTCTCACAAGAATTAAGGCCTGCAATCCCTAAAATAAAAGCGTAAAATAAGATTTTTTTTAGCATTTTGCTTAAAGTTAATAAATTAAACAAATCAGTATTTTGCTGATAACCTGCTATATTCATTTCAAAATTAAAACAGATTAGCTAAATGTAAAAGCGAAAGACAATAAACTTTTATCCGAATCTACCTGCAACAAATTGCAGGTACCCCCTTAATTTTTAAATTTCATTAAAAATCCACGGCCAGTCTTAATTCGCCCATTTCACTTTTCCATCATCTAACATCAAAGGACTCCACTGAATTTCCGATAATTTACCGTTTTCAAACCAAAAATTCATTCCTGTCTCATCAGAATAAATGATTTGATAGTCAGGATTTTCCGGAGAGGACAAGTCATCTGATTCCGTATCTTCAATGCCCTTTTGTTTCAGGAATTTTAAAAGCTCATGACTTTTTAATTTAAAAACATCCTTCTCCATGAACTCATAAAAACCAGAAGA
>CBDUPM010000638.1:0-1994 GCA_965369105.1 uncultured Bacteroidales bacterium
AGCCACCAGGCGAAATCCCGGGTTAAAGGACGTCGTGTTCTCACCGCCTCTTTTCGCTAATAATAATTGTACCGGCTTTTCACCGGCGGTACTTCAGAATTTTACCCTATGGAAAACTCCTGTATTTATAAGGTTTTCTCAATCTTTTAAATCATGCGACAAAAAAAAGGTGTCCCGACTTTCGAAACACCTTTTTATATATATTAAGATCAGGATTAATCCTCGTCCTGCTCTTCTTCGTATGCTTTCAGCAGTTCTTCCTGGACATCACCCGGAACCTGTGCGTATTCATCAAATTTCATGGAATACATTGCGCGTCCGTTTGTGAGAGAGCTTAATGCGGTTGAATATTTATTCATTTCAGCAAGGGGAACTTTCGCGGTGATCTTTTCAAATCCTTTTTCACTGCTCATTCCCTGGACAATGGCACGCCGACCCTGCAGGTCACTCATTACATCACCCATTCTGTCAGAAGGAACAAAAACTTCTACCACGTAAATAGGCTCAAGAATTTTTGGACCTGCGTTTTTAAAGGCGATACTGAAAGCATTTCTGCCGGCAAGTTTAAATGAAATCTCGTTAGAATCAACGGGATGCATCTTACCATCGTAAACAAATACTTTGATGTCACGGGCATAGGATCCGGTAAGAGGTCCTGTTTCCATTTTCTCCATAATACCTTTTAAAATAGCTGGAAGGAATCGTGCATCAATCGACCCACCTACAATACAATTATAAAAAATAAGCTTACCGCCCCATTCCATGGTATGTTCTTCTTTTCCGCGGATGGATACTTTCTGTTCTTTTCCATTGATTTTAAACATAGTCGGATCCGGCGCACCTTCTGTAAAAGGTTCAATAATTAAATGAACTTCCCCAAACTGCCCGGAACCTCCTGATTGTTTTTTATGCCTGTAATCGGCCTGTGAAACCTTCGTAATTGTTTCGCGATAAGGGATTTTAGGAGCATAAAATTCAGTTGCCACCTTGTAAACATTATCCAGATGCCATTTTACAATATTTAAGTGGTATTCTCCCTGTCCTGAAAGAATAATTTGTCTTAATTCTTTTGAATATTCAACCTGAACGGTAGGATCTTCGTCGTGAATGCGGTTTAAGGCTTCTCCTAGTTTTTCCTCTTCACCTTCACTAAGAGTCTTAATCGCGGTTCTGAATTTTGGATCAGGAAAGGCAATGGGAGGAAATTTAACTCCTGCGGCAGAAAGTGTATCATTTGTTTTGGATGCTTTCAATTTTACCGTAGCTCCGATATCACCTGCTGCCATGGAGGTAACTTTATTCCTGCTTTTTCCATAGCTGGCAAATATCTGGGAAATTCTTTCTTTGTTTGAAGTTCTGGAATTGGTAAGATCCATTCCCTCAGTTATGGTACCGGAAAGAACTTTAAAATAATTTACCTCTCCTATATGAGATTCAACGGAAGTTTTAAAGAAAAACAGGCTGGCTTTCCCATTGGCGTCACATTTTACTTCATTCCCGTTTACATCTTTTACACCGGGCAGTTGATCAGGAGTTGGAACCACATTTGCGATAAACTCAAGCAAACGGCCGGCGCCCATATTTTTTCTTGCAGCAGTACAAAATACAGGATACATACCCTTTTCTGCAACCCCTTTGGAAATTCCGTTTCTCATTTCATCTTCCGTAAGAGTTTCATTCTCAAAGAAAATTTCCATCAGGCTTTCATCATTTTCAGCAGCCTTTTCAATCAGTTCATTTCGCAGTTCTTCGGCTTTATCCATTTCTCCGGCAGGAATATCAGTTATTTCAGGTTTTCCCCCATCGGAAGGATACTTATATAATTTCATTTGAATCAGATCCACAATTGAGTCAAATGAAGGACCTTCATTAACCGGATATTGCACAATGGCAATTTTTCCACCGAATCTTTCCTTCATCATTTCAATAGACTTATCAAAATTAGTCTTATCATGATCCAGGTGATTCATAACGAAAATCATTGACCGGTCAAA
>CBDUPM010000639.1:0-1994 GCA_965369105.1 uncultured Bacteroidales bacterium
AGCCACGAAAAATGGAATCACTTGATATATGGAAGTTTGAGAGTATATCAAAGGAAAAAACAATGGTTTACTGGGGACATAGAGCATTTCTCTCATATCCAATGGGTCGTATCTTTGGATTAATGCTTGACAAAATGCTTGGCAAGGATTTTGAGCAGGGACTTAAGAATCTTAAGGAGCTTAGTGAAAGTTAAAATTCAGGATGAACGAAAAAAAACAATTTCTGCATAGCCTGGTTTTTCCGGGCTTTTTTCTTTTCCTGATCTGGTTTATCAAATTTATTGAATACGGATTGGAAATGAAATTCACCAAATTGGGAATCTTTCCGCTGAAAATGGAAGGCCTGGTAGGAATTGTTACGGCTCCTCTTGTTCATGCCGATATCAAGCACCTCTTCGATAATTCCATTCCTTTATTTTTTCTTTCATTGGCTATCTTTTACTTTTACAGAGAGGTTGCGTATAAAGTCTTTTTCATTGGATATTTTATTACCGGAATCCTGGTCTGGATTGTTGCCAGGGATGCCTACCATATCGGAGCAAGCGGACTGATCTATTGTTTTGCTGCTTTTCTTTTTGTTTCAGGTATTATTAGAGGTAATAAAAATTTACTGGCTATCTCACTACTGGTGATCTTTTTGTATGGTTCGATGGTTTGGGGTCTGTTTCCATTTGATTATAAGGTAAGCTGGGAATCTCACCTGATGGGGGCCATTGTGGGAGTGGGACTTTCTATTTCATACCGGCATGAGGGTCCGCCTTCTGACAAGGATTTATGGCCGGAAGATGAGGAGGATGAGGAGGCTGAGGAGGATGAGGATGAGGAGGAGGAGGGAATGAGGAGGATGAGGACGGTAAGGATGAGGATGAGGAAGAGAAGACTGCAGAAATGTAAATTGGAGTATTTCTTATATACTTTACCTAAGCTGTTTTCATTTGACTTTCAATATTTATTATACTTTTGCTCTCCAGAAAAGTATTATGTTAATAAAAATCTACGAAGAGAATCCTAATTCAAGGATGGTGCAGCAGGTCGTTCAATGTCTGCAAAAAGGAGGAATCATCATTTATCCTACGGACACTGTGTATGGGATTGGTTGTGATATTTTTCAGCATAAAGCGGTTGAAAAAATTGCCAAACTTAAAGGAAAGAAAGCCGATAAAGCGAATTTTTCCTTTATCGTTTCTGATTTAAGTAAGCTGTCGGATTATGCCAAATGGGTTAATAATGATACTTTCAAATTAATGAAAAGATCACTTCCCGGACCCTATACCTTTATCCTGCATGCAAGTTCTGCCGTACCGAAGATCCTCAAAAACAAAAAGAAAACAGTTGGGATCAGGATTCCGAAAAATAATATAATAATGGAAATAGTAAGGGAGCTTGGACATCCTATTCTTACAACCTCTCTTCATGATAGTGATGAAATCATTGAATATACAACCGATCCTGAGTTAATCTATGAAAATTTCTCCGACAAGGTTGACATGGTAATTGATGGTGGTTTTGGCGGTAACATTCCCTCAACCATTATCAATTGTACAGGAGAGGAACCGGAATTAGTCCGCGAAGGTGCCGGTGAATTCCCGGTTTAAGAAATCTGCTATTTTCTCCAGAAATCAGGAGAAAACAGAACCAGAACGGTAAAGAGTTCAAGTCTTCCCACCAGCATCAGGAAGGATAAAAACCATTTTCCAAATCCTGTTATTTGACTGAAATTATCCATGGGACCTACATCACCAATCCCCGGTCCGATATTTCCCAGGGTTGCAGCCACGGCCCCAATGGAGGTATCCATATCATATCCCAAAGCTGACATAATGATCACACTGAATGCCATGGTCAGAAGATAAAAGGATACAAAAGCCAGTACATTGGAAATAATTTGCGGATCCACAGCATTGTTATTAAATCTGACGGGGATTACAGCATTAGGGTGAATAAGCCTTTTGAGCTCAAGAGCAGAATTTTTAAATAATAATACCACCCTGATT
>CBDUPM010000640.1:0-1987 GCA_965369105.1 uncultured Bacteroidales bacterium
TGTGATACTGAAGCTGAAAAATTTGTGGCCCCCTTTAAAGATAATCCATGGGTAAATTCCTCTCAATTCAAACAAAGAATAATTGAAAGGGATAGCTTTGATATGAATACAGGATTTACGGTCCGTTTTTCATTTTTTATTTGGGAAGGAGTGGATTTGCAAAGTCTTAACGCAGTAATTGAAAGGCCCGATCTTTACAGGCTAAGGCTAAATGGCAGGGAACTGAAACAAACAGCGGATACATATTTCATCGATAAAGGGAATGGAGTCTTTTCATTGACGGATGCTGTAAAAGTTGGTTTAAACCAGCTGGAATTAGTGGCTGCTCCTTTTTCAGTATTTCATGAACTGGCACCTGTTTTTATTACGGGCAACTTTAGTGTCATAAAAAGTGAAAAAGGATTTCAGCTGGGCCCTGAACAAATTCTTGATCTTGGTTCTTGGCGTGATATGGGAATGCCTTTTTACCAGGATAAAGTTTCTTTTACAAGCAAATTTTCAGTGGAGAATAAAAAATCCGAATACATTTTAAACCTGAAAAATTTCAATGCCAGTTGCATAAGCGTTAAGATAAACGATTCAGATGAAAAGCTGCTATGGCCACCCTATAGCATGTTGATAACAGAGCTATTAAATGAAGGAGAAAACCGTGTCAGGATAAGTCTTCATGCAAGCCTTAAAAATCTGGTCGGTCCACATCACAATATTTCAATGGAGGGATTCGTAACCCCCTGGAGCTTCAAGTTCGCCCCGAAAAAGCAACCTGCAGGGTATGATTATCATTTTATTAATTATGGCTTGTATTCAGACTTTGAAATCTATAAATCCATTGATTAAATCCTGTAAAATGGAATCTAAATGTTGTAAACACCGGTTTCTCAGGATTTAAAATGAGAGGAATTGCTAATTTTTATTACAGATTAGGTATTGTCTGAATAGGAATGTCAGAAATTACTTTTCAACAATCCTGTTTAAAGCTGTTATTTTACTCCATTCCGGCTTAAAAGTCTGAATTTCTTGATATTTCGATGATCCATGTGAAGAAAAAATCCTATTAGATTAATTATAAATTAACATACTTAATTATAATTTAATGTTAAGAACAGTGTTTTACTAATAATTTGTAATATTTGTTTTATATTTGCAGAATATTATTCAGGTATGAAAAACAAGTCTTTTATTAGAACCCATTTAATTTCAGTGAGGAAATTGCTCAAATGAGAATGGTGAAGAGATTTTAGATATAAAATTAAAGCCGTTCTGAAACTAAGGAACGGCTTTTTTAATTTAATAGTAGATTCAGATAGTTTATGAAGGATTACCGACAACAAAAACAAGGGATGTATCATCCTGAATTTGAACATGACAATTGTGGTATCGGTTTTGTGGCACACCTGAAAGGGCGAAAATCCCACAAGATCATTCAAATGGGTCTTGATGTTCTGGAAAATATGACCCACAGGGGAGCTGAAGGAGCTGACAGTAAAACAGGGGATGGAGCAGGGGTTTTGATTCAGGTTCCACGGGATTTTTATCTCATTCAGGGTTATAACCTTCCGCCCGAGGGACAATTTGGAACCGGGATACTGTTTTTACCACAGGATGAGGCTGACGCAGAAGAATGTATTGCCATCATGGTAGATTTTATTGCTCGTGAAGGATTGAGTTTAATAGGATTCCGTGAAGTACCCAGAGATAATTCCACATTGGGAGAGGTTGCAAAGAAGGCTGAGCCCAGGATGAAACAAATTCTGATAGGAGGTGAGCTGGAGCAGCATGACCTGGAGAGAAAACTCTATATAGTCAGAAAGAAAACCGAAAATGCGATTCGTAAATCAAAGATTAATCAAAAAAATCAATTCTATATTCCTTCCCTGTCTACATCTGTTCTTATTTACAAGGGAATGTTTATTTCTCAGCAATTAAAAGAATACTACCTCGACCTGCAGGATCCAAGGCTTAACAGTGCCATTGCATTGGTGCACTC
>CBDUPM010000641.1:0-1987 GCA_965369105.1 uncultured Bacteroidales bacterium
ACTTCCAGCCGGTCATTAGGTTTACAAGCATAGGTACAGAGGATACGCCTGTTGCCGGAAGGAAATATACTTTCTCCTCGGGATTAAAAATTTCAAATAAGGTTTTCAGGTAATAGAAACTTGCCGTGTCTTCCACAATAATATTATTTCTTTCCTGTATAAAGTTACTTTCACTGATTTGTGAACCCAGGAGGGTATAAATGGGTGACAGAGTATCCCCTGAGACATTGCTGAAAGACTGTGCGTCGAATACACGGGTTTCGGACCTGTCATCGTCCTCATCTGCCCTTTGAACAGCAAGTAAGCGGTATATTTTATCTGTATTGACCAGGTGAGGGGAATGTGTGGAATAAATAATTTGTATGTTTTCTTTTAAATCTTCAAAAACCTTCAGAACATCTTCCTGGGCACGGGCATGAAGACTTAATCCGGGCTCGTCAATCAGCAGGATCTTCTCTTTTTTCTGTTTATCCAAAGCCGTGGCCTTTAGTTCAAGGTAGAATGACAGGAACCACCTCACACCCCTGGATCTTTGTTTAGGATAAAGCCGTTCAAATTCATCTTTAATCCAGAATTCAAGATAGGGTTTTCCTTTTTTATCAGGATGACTGATATCATAGTGCTCCAGCTCAAAGTTCAGGCTGATTTTATTCTTTTTTCCAAGATGCTGTCTCCAGTATCCCTGGAATTGCAGGGTAATTTCTCCGTTAAGATTTTCAATTTTTTGTTTCAGGATTCGATTACTGGTTTCTCTGAAAAACCTGGCATCCAGACCGCTAACAATAAGGAAATTACGTGCAGCGTTAAATCCTTCCACTTTTTTCTGCATATCCAGAATATCTTCCAGATCAATACGATTGGGCAACAAAGAACTAAAATCTTCGAATAAATGAAATTCAGGTAAACCTGGAAAAAGGGTCTCTCCTATTTCTTCCAGGCTCATTTCATTAGTGATTTTTTCAACCTTTTCCCATGCCTTGGCATCTATATTATTGCCGGTATTAGAATTTGCCAGAATAAAGCCTTCCCTGGCAAAGAGTTTATTAGAATAGAGTTCCTGTTGTTCTTTTGTTACCTGGTTATACTCATCCTGGGCTCTTTTTAATTCTTCTTTTAAGGAGTTTTCATTTTTCTCATCCCCATGAAACTCAAGTTCTTCCTTAATTTGACTGAGCTTTTCAAAAAGTTCTTTTCCTTTTATTTCATTTTCTAACAAATCTTCACGGGCATTTAAAAACTTCTCCGCATATTCTGACTTCCTGATGAGGTTTCCTAATTTTTCATTCAAACGATTGAAAGAGGCATCCAGTTTATTGTAAGTAAGTCTTTGTTTGGCTTCTATTTTTAACAGATCCGTGAGTTCTTCCTGGGCTTCGCCTTTCCTGCGTTCATTCCTTTTTTTTGATATAATTTTTTCAAGCTTATCAATTTTTGCCAGGGTAAGATTCAATTCCTTATGAGCATCCTGCCTTTTTACTTCTTCTATCCCCAGGTTCTCCACAAGAATTGAAGTATCATTTAATATAGTTTCAGCCTTTTTTACCAGATCCTCCACCAGCTTCTTTTCATTTTCCTTATTTTCAGTGTATTCCGCCAGCAATTCATCATCTCCAAAATAAAGAATTGAATCATTTTTATTTACCCATTTGCGGTTTATATTTATCAGGGAGGTGCTACGGATACTGGCCACAACTTCAGAAGGAAGATTTTTGATCGAAGAAAAATCCTGCTTTTCTTTTTTGCTCAACTGAAATTCACAGGAGACAATTGGAAGTGTTAAATCACTTCTGAGAATATCTTCGGTGATTAATCCATTTGAAAAAGAATTTAAGGCTTCCAGAATAGATGTTTTGCCTGATTCATTCTGACCAATCAATGCGGTTATATTATCTGGTGCCAGCTTTGTCCACCCGGTGTTTATTATGGATCTGAAATTCTGTATTTTGAAAGATAAGAGTTTCATTATTGAGATTCTTTAAAATTGTAC
>CBDUPM010000642.1:0-1985 GCA_965369105.1 uncultured Bacteroidales bacterium
AAACTAAGCAAAAAAGAAATGAAAGAAACCTATGCCGGTGGAGTTAAAGGGGGGTTTGCAGTGGGAGGATATAAATCAGGTAGTGGAGGGTCCAGCTCTTGTTCCTGTGCCTGCAGATATGCGAATGAAGGGGGATCATCAACTTCCGATAACAGCCGGGCAAACAATGCAGAAGGTTTGCATTCCGTGTAATCATTTTTCTTAGAGTCTTTTAGGAATCATTATTCTTTATTTCTGTAATTATTAATTAAAAACAACGCATCATGAAAAAATTTAAATTGAGCAAACTAAGCAAAAAAGAAATGAAAGAAACCTATGCCGGAGGAATTAAAGGAGGATTTGCCGTGGGAGGCATTAATACTTCCTGTGATACACCCAGTAGAAACTGCTCTTGCGCATGCAGATATGCTGACAATGAAGGTTCATCAACTTCAGACAACGACAAAGCTAACGATGCTGCAGGTATTTCATCTAAATAGACTAGAACAGGTCTTTTCCATTCAATTAAAGGGCATGATTATTTCTGCCCTTTGATTTTTTCTTAGATTTATACTTGTTAATTATCTACTATGAGATCGACATTTTGTTTTAAAACGGAAAACGGAAATTATTATCTTTTTGATAAAAAAGCCAGGATTTACAGCAGTATTTCTAAAGAGCAATTTCAGGTTTTTCAGAGTCTGGAAGGCCATACGGGAACCCATTCTCCTGAACCGGAAGCCTTGGATGATCATTATGTGAAAAAATACCATTGGTTAAAGGAAAATGGTTTTTTCATGGATATGGAATCCAAAAACAGATTCCATGGGGAGCTCAAAGTAGAAGACCTGAAATATCATTTAGCAAACCTCAAACAGCTGGTTTTTGAAGTAACCGATAAATGCAACCTGAATTGTACCTATTGTGCATATGGCCATCTGTATACAAATTACGATACCCGCCTAAACAGGGATTTATCCTTTGAAGAGGGTAAGGAGGTAATAGATTATATCCTTTCCTATGATAAAAGTGAGTTTAACAATCTTTCCGGAATTCCATTAACTGTCAGTTTTTATGGTGGAGAGCCCCTCATGAATTTCGCTTTTGTAAAGAAAATGGTCGAATACCTGGATTCTATGGAATCGAAAAAAGAATTCATCTTCTCCATGACGACCAATGCATTGCTCCTGAATAAATATATGGACTTCCTGGTTAAACACAAATTCCGCCTGTTAATCAGCCTGGATGGAAATGAAAAAGGGAACAGTTACCGGGTATTTCATAATAAAAAACCTGCCTATTTGAATATCCGTAAAAATATCGATCTGCTCAGGGAAAAATACCCGGACTATTTTGAAAATTCCGTAAACTTTAATTCCGTTTTGCATGACCATAATGATGTGGTCTCTATCATGAAGTTCTTTAAAAAGAATTATAATAAAATACCCAGGATATCTCCCTTAAATGATTCCGGTATTGCCGAAGAAGCAACAGGGGATTTCAACCGGATGATGAAAACCATAAATGAAAAGGAATTATCTCAAAAAGCAGATTACCAGGATATTCGAAAGGAGCTCTTTCTGAATTTGCCTTCCTTTGCCTCAGTTTCCACATTCCTTATGGAGAATACGAATGCCTTTTATAATTCCGTGAATGAAATATTTTTACGGGATACAGATAATAAAATATTCCCGACCGGAACCTGCATCCCCTTTTCAAAAAAGCTCTTTGTTACTGCAAATAAAAAACTGATGTTTTGCGAAAGGATAGGTCATGAATTCTTTGCCGGTACCATTGAAGATATAGAATCCCAATTAGAAAAAATAGCTTCAGATTTTAATCAATATATGAGCAAACTGAGAAAACAATGTCAAAACTGTCACATAAATGATTCCTGTTCTCTCTGTATGTATTTTATTGAAGATCTGCAATCCAATCCCAAATGCAATCAGTTTATTTCAGAAAAAAAATATATAGAATACCTGGAAAGGGTGTTTAGCTACCTC
>CBDUPM010000643.1:0-1979 GCA_965369105.1 uncultured Bacteroidales bacterium
GCAGATTTATGTAAGTAGCTTATTTGTTTTTCAGGGTCGTTGGTGCTTTGGCTGATAGACACCAAGTTTTCCGCCACCGGGTAATATTATTTCAACCAAAAGTCCCCAGGCCTCATCCTGTACATCACTGCACTCCAGGTCATGGCTCCTGATTTGTTGAACAAAATCATGGATGTCATCACACATGAAATAAATCTGATGATGGTTGCTTTCTGTTGAAGGATGTACGGCAAGTTCCGAGGGGGGAAGCCCGAATATCAGCCAGCCCTGCCCGGCGTCAACACTGTTTAGCTTTAACACATCCCGGAAGAAGGCCTTGTCTGCCTCTGCATCTTTTGAAAAAATGATGGAATGAACACCGTTTATCATCATGTTTGTTGATTTTAGTTTATTTGATTTGCATTTGGAATAACAATTGTTCAGATCCGTGTTTTTAAAGCTTATGTGATCAGGTATTTAAATCTTTTCTATGGTTTTCAAACATTTCAATTGCCGCTTTCAGAATTCCGAACATTCCCAGGCCTAAAACAATAATTCCAATGGACAAATCCTTTAATATTCCATCTTCAATGATGAAATACCCGGTAAACCCTAAAACTAAAAAAGATAAAATCATAAAACACATAAATACAATCATGATTTTCCCTTTTAGCGGATTTTCCCAGATCCTTTTTGAAACTTTATTCTGGGTTTTAGTCGTGTCCTGCAATGAAGAAAAACTAATTCCAAGACCCAAAAATATTAAAACAGAATTAAAGCTTTCGAAAACCGAGTCAGGATTTGCTTTTAAATGCTCCATTCCCAATAAATAAGGTTTGATCGCAAAAAAAAGGCCTGTCAGCAGAATAGGGTACTGTAAATAACTTATATAATGAAAAAAAGTCCTGAATTTCATAGTTTGTGATTTTGGTTATTTTTCATAAAATGTTAATCCCGCTTTTTTTCATCAGCTCGCTGGCATTAAAATCATTGCAGATACCCGGATGAAGTTCATGGAATTATCTTTAATCTCACTATTGAAACTGTAATTTGTTACCAGCTTTTTCTTTTCCGCCAGCCCGGCAAGCTCAATATCATGTGTGGCAATAACTCCTGAGGCAGGAAGCTTACTCAATTGATTAATCAATGAAAAACCCCCTTTATGTCTGTCCTTTGAGTTTGTTCCTTTAAACATCTCATCCAGAATGTAAAATACAGTATCATGTTTATGGATCAGTTTAAGCAGCTTTTCTATTCTTTCCAATTCTGCATAAAAAGATGAAATACCCTGCTTCAGATTATCCTGGGTTCTCATACTGGTATATAATTTCAAATTCGAAACCTGTCCGTAATTTGCACAGCAAGGCGCACCGGCCAGTGCCAATACCAGGTTTACGCCAATGGCCCTTAAAAAGGTACTTTTTCCTCCCATATTCGAACCGGTAATCATGGTAATGTCGCCGGGTTGTCCGGATTTGAAATCATTGCAGACCCTTGTATTAGAATTGATTAGTGGGTGTCCCAGAGAATCAAAATGAATATAATTATTCTTATCTGTTAATTCGGGAAAAGTATAGGATGGATTTGAAAATGAAAATCCCGCCAGGCTGTTCATTACCTCAAATTCACTCACCACGGCAGACCAGGATGCCAGCAACAACTTATTTCTTGACTTCCATTTTTCCACTCCAATGATCAGGTAAATATCAATCAGCAAAAAAATGTTAAACAGGTGGTAGAAGAAATTTCCTTTAATGGGCACCTTTATCCTGTTTATCCCCCTTTGCTGGGAGAATTCCAAAATTCTGCACAGACGGTTAATCTCCCGGAAAGCAGAATATTTGTTTTTTGAAAGCAATGATTTTAATTCCAATAATTTTTCTGACTTGAAATTTTCAGATTCAATTTTGCTGATCAGAATCCGGTATGCCTTCAGGGTATCGATATTTTTCTGTGAAGTTTCGACGATATCCTCAGCAATGGGTTTTAATTTTCTTAAA
>CBDUPM010000644.1:0-1978 GCA_965369105.1 uncultured Bacteroidales bacterium
ATATTTTGTCATTAATAAAAACAAATTTTATGTTTTGTTCATTTGAAATTTTTTGTGTAAAAATAGGAGATTTATATCGAGGTACAAATGAATTTACAATGAACATTTAGCAAAGTATTTCTATTTGTTAATAAATAGTGATCATGAAATAAGTATAAATTTTATTCTTTTAGAAAAAGACTATAATTTTAGATTTAGAAAATATGGTTATGGATAAAACGGGTCAGGATTTAATTAAGCGGATTTCTAACCTGGTTAAGCAAAACCAGGATATGATAAAAGAAAATGAAACACTTAAAAATCAGGTGTTTGAATTAAAAAACCAACTTGATGATCTTAAGGTATCAGGTCAGAAGGGTAAGTCTGGCCCGGGTGAAATCCTAAAAACTTCCTCCCTCAGGTTTGAAATGGCAACGGTGATGTATGCGGACATCCATGGTTTTGCCAATATTGGGGAAGATATGGACTCAGTGTCCATAATGGATGAACTGGATGAAATTCTTTTTAATTTTGATAAAATTTTAAAGAAATACCGCATACATAAAATTAAAACCATTGGCGATAGCTTAATGGCAGCCGGCGGGATTCCTAATAAAAATATTACCAACCCGATTGATGTTGTTATGGCTGCCCTGGAGATGCAGGACACATTGAATAAAGTCTGCGAGAAGAAAACTCCGGGACGAAAAATCTGGGAACTTAAAATTGGGATTCATACCGGTCCGGTAGTTGCCAATGTCAGTGGAAAAAGAAAAATCAGTTACGACATAAAGGGGGATACGGTAAATATGGCTACCAGGATGAGATCATTTGCCGGTTCCGGTGAGGTGGTCATATCCGTAATGACCAATGAACTGGTGAAAGAATTTTTTAACTGTGAATACCATGGCAAGATGCCGGTTAAATATAAAGGGGATCTAGAGCTTTTTAGTGTCAGATCACTGAAGCCTGAATACCTGGTAACAAAAGATGGTGTTGAACCGAATGAGCAATTTGGGATAAAATTCAAGCTTATACAATTTACTGATATACAAGAAATTATCCTGGATAAGCTGGAAAAGGAATTACCCGGATTTTTATATTATCACAATGTGAAACATACGGTCGATGTGGTCACAGAAGTTGAACTTATTGGTTGGGCAGAAGGGATCAGCGATGAAGAAATTTTACTGCTTAAAACCGCTGCCCTTTTTCATGATGCCGGTCATACCGTTGAGTATGATAATCATGAGTACCATGGAACAGTCTTAGCCAGGGAAATGTTGCCGGGCTTTAGCTATAATGAAGATCAAATTGAAAGGATATGTGAAATCATAATGGCCACAAAAATGCCCCCCCAACCCAAAGATTTACTTCAAAAAATTATATGTGATGCGGATCTGGATTACCTCGGAAGAAGTGATATGATTCCTGTTTCAAATACGCTTTATAAGGAATTAAAGGAGCAAAATAAAATTGGAACCATAGATCAATGGAATATGCTTCAAATAAAATTTATTAGCGGGCATCAGTATTTTACAAAAACAGCTCAAAATCTGAGAGAAGTAAATAAACAAAAGCAAATTGACCGGATAAAGAAATTATTGGAGCATGATGACAGCTAGTGCACAGGATCTGCTTTATTTAACAGTATTTTCTGCTCTGTGATGGTTAAACAGATTAAACTTCAGGAAGAATTCTGTTCCCTTTCCCATTTCACTCTCGAAGCTTAACTGAGCACCAAGGAAATCTGCTAAACCCTTAGAAATTGCTAATCCCAGACCTGTTCCGCTTTTTCTGTTCGTTAAATTAGGATCCCCTTTTACAAAACTTTTAAAAATATGAGGGCGATAGTAGTCAGGAATTCCGGGACCACTGTCTTTCACAAAGAAAGTCAGATGTGTTATTTGTTTCTGGTACCCTAAAATACAGCTTCCTTTTTCAGCATATTTAGCTGCATTACTGACAAGATTGGTAATAATCTGCTCCAGTTTAACTT
>CBDUPM010000645.1:0-1971 GCA_965369105.1 uncultured Bacteroidales bacterium
GTTCTCTTCCAATCGCTTTCCATAGGCACTTTCACTGTATTTGTAATAATTCCTATATCTGAAAGGGATGGAGATCCGGAACAGGATTTCAATAAGGGAGGAATGCTCAGGATTCCTGCTCCAAAAACACCTGATTTAAGTAAAAATTCTCTTCTGTTCATAAATTAAATTTATTCGTTATTCCATTTAACTGAACGGAGATCACAAGTAGATTCATGGAATATTAATTTGCTGCTATCAGCCAATTTAGCATTACTTGACTTTTAATCAAATTCAAACTAAAGGCTCTACCTGGAGAAAATTCCGGTACCGATTATATTATTCTCCGACCTCCATTCAGGCATCCAGAATATTCGGGTAACGGCCCCGTCATCATCTACATCATTCACAGCAAAATTCATTCGAAGTGTTTTCCAGTTTTCCCCTGATTTTTCTTTAATCCATGTTATTGGAATCGCCATTTCATAAGTTATAGCATTATCCGATTTCCTTGCAAAATAACGGGTTCCTTCCGGAAAGTTATCTTTTTGATAAACAATCATTTCATTTTTATCTCCCTCCGCAGCTGAGAAAAACAGGCCAATATAGTCATCCCCGTTTTTAATTTCTTTTCCGGCAATACTTTTACTCAATGGTCTGGCATCCACATAAAATCTGAATGCATCCTGATTCCAAACGGACTTTTCAGAATGGTGAAACAGATGATCATCTTTTATTTCGGCAAATGCGTATAAATAATTTTCATCACAGGCCACTTTAATATTCATATCCAAATCTTCTTTTCCCGTGTAGGCTTTGCTATCACCTGAAAGATAAAATTTCTTCCGGATTGGAACAGAATTTACATTAAGCCATTCATCCCCTATCCCATCAATTGACATGGTATTTGTAGTTTTGGGAAGCGAATATTTAAAGGACGGGGTATAATTCAAGGACTGTTTTAGGGTAATAATGCGTCCTGATTCAAATTTATACATGATATTACCCGTCAGTTTAATGGGCTTTAGTTTATCATTTCTAAGGTTTAATGGCTCTAGTTTGATTGAAAACACTTTCACATTATTTGGGGGAACCGTTCCGGTTAGAACATTTTTATCTATTTTAAAATTTTCCAGGCCGTCCAGCTTTAAATCAAAATCCATCGGGATATTTTCATCGTTAAACAATTTCAGAGTCAGATCGAAAGCTGTATTCTCTGAATCTGAAAACAAAATGGGTTCAAACTTTACAGGAGAATTATTGATCATTCTCCCTACGTCTTCGGTAACCACATTTTCATCCCAGATACCATCTAATAGCAGATTGGCAATAACGGGACCGTTTTCGGTCATTGTTACCCAAACCAGGTGATCAAACTCTCCAAAATCGGGTCCGCGTAAGCGACTAACCCCGCCGGTAGTAGCCAGCATAAAATATTTACCGTTATTTCTCTCATATTTTACATAATGATGATGATGACCTACGAAAACCGTATGTTTTCTGTCATTAAGCAGTTTTTCCACCTCAGGCCAGTACCTGGTATTATCCAGTATCCACAGGGGTTGATGCATGAAAACCAGAGTCCACTTGACATCCGGATTATCCTCCAGTACCTTTTCGATAAATTTATACTGTTGTTTTTCAATTCCTCCCATATTGGAACCCTTGGTAGCTTCTTCCGAGTTCAGGCATAAAAACAAAACATCTTTATAAATGAAATGGTAATAGGAACGGCCAAATTTTTCTGCCCAGATATCGGCCATCACATCATTAATATAATCATGGTTCCCGGGTACATAAAAGAAAGGCATTTGTAATTTTGAAATAAACCCATTGAATTCATCCCACTGCTGGTAAATCTCATCTTTATCACGGGTATACCCTTCAATCAGGTCTCCAACACTCATTACAAATTCAGGCTGAAGAAGATTTAACTTGTTTACTCCATCAAGAAATACACCCGGGCGGTGACCTCCGGTTCGGTCTGTAACA
>CBDUPM010000646.1:0-1970 GCA_965369105.1 uncultured Bacteroidales bacterium
ATCATTTGGATCATGATGACATTGTTCACATGGGAAAATGAATACTGACTTAATAAAACCCACCATAAAACTGCAGATTTTTAATTATAAGTAAAGTAAGTTACAGTCTGGCAATGAAAATAAAGATGCCAACCGAAGTATAGAAATTATTCCTGAAATGATTCCAAATGAATACCTGGTGTAATTTACAGCCCGGAATTACTATATTCGCTCCAAAATCACCTTTGGATTCCACTTAAAAACTCAGCTTACCATCCCAATATCCAGGCAAAAATCAATGGAGCCACAATGGAAGCATCCGACTCGATAATGAATTTAGGCGTATCCACCTCCAGCTTTCCCCAGGTAATTTTTTCGTTGGGAACAGCACCGGAATAGGAGCCGTAGCTGGTAGTTGAATCGCTTATCTGGCAAAAATAGGACCATACCGGAATGCTTTCTTCCTTCAAATCCTGGTGTAGCATGGGAACCACGCAAATGGGGAAATCTCCGGCTATCCCACCGCCTATCTGGAAAAATCCCACTCCCTTCCCGGAATTGTGTTTGTACCAGTCGGCCAGGAACATCATGTATTCAATACCCGATTTCGTAATATCGGGCGTCAGCATTCCTTCAATACAATGGGCGGCAAAGAAATTTCCACATGTAGAATCTTCCCAGCCCGGAACTATGATGGGCAGATTTTTTTCCGCAGCAGCCAGTAACCATGAATAAGAGGGATCAATATCATAAAATTCTTTTAAATCCCCGTTCAATAATAGCTGATAAAAATATTCATGAGGAAAATATCTTTTCCCTTCTGCTTTAGCCTTTTTCCATGCATTTACCAATTGCACCTCTATTCTTCTCATTGCCTCCTCTTCAGGAATGCAGGTATCGGTCACCCGGTTAAAATGACCCTTCAGGAGGTCTTTTTCCTGGGCTGGACTCAGATCACGGTAATTCGGGACCCTTTTATAATGACTGTGAGCTACCAGGTTAAATACATCTTCTTCCAGGTTGGCCCCGGTACAGCTTATGATCTGGACTTTATCCTGCCTGATCATTTCCGCCAGGGATTTTCCGAGCTCTGCAGTGCTCATAGCTCCAGCAAGAGTGATCATCATTTTTTTTCCATCCTGAAGCTGCTGCTCATAGGCTTTGGCCGCGTCCACCAGGCTGGCGGCATTGAAATGTAAAAAGTGCTTTTCGACAAATTGAGATACAGGTCCTTTATTTTTTTTCATGGAATTTATAACTTAACATTTTATAATACAGTTTTGCAACCAGGAATTCTGAAATCTTATTCGAAGGACTGGGAGCAAGTTCTACGATATCAAATCCGACAACTTCCTTTTCCCGGAAGACCGCTTTTAAATAGGATGTAAGGCTATACCAGTCCAGACCTCCGGGCTCAGGGGTTCCGGTTCCGGGAAGAACGGAAGGGTCCAGGACATCCAGGTCGAGCGTAATATAAACCTTCTCCTTCATTTTGGAAATGGAATCTTGCATCCAGCCTGTAGTCTGGTAAATATCCCGGGCAAAATAACAGTTTTCCGGATGAAGAAATTCAATTTCACTCGTATCCATACTTCTGATGCCTACCTGGATCAGATGGCTGTTCTGGGATGCATCGTGCAGGGCACAGGCATGGTTATATGGACTTCCCAGGTATTCTTTCCTCAAATCTGCATGAGCATCCAGTTGCAATATGCTTATATCAGGATATTCTTCATAAAAAGCTTTGATAATTCCTATACTGATGGAATGTTCCCCCCCAAAAAAGCTCAGAAATTTTCCTGATTTCAGCAATTTTTGGGTCAACTGGTATGTTTTACTGAACATATCTTCCGGACTGAAAAAATCCTTTAATTCAGGTAATATATGGACTCCTTTTTTATATACCTCAGAATCGGTTTCTATATCATAGATCTCCATATTTTCTGATGCATCCAGGAATGCTTCAAATCCTTTGTCAGCCCCCTTGCCCC
>CBDUPM010000647.1:0-1960 GCA_965369105.1 uncultured Bacteroidales bacterium
TATCCATTTATTAAATTCTTTCTGGTTATAGAATTCCTTTTGTTTCTCAGATTGGGGGCCTTTTTTAATTTCCGGTTTCGCGGTTATAGAATGAAGTGTGATTACTTTGGTGGCTTTTTCAAGTGCTCTTTGCATATCGCTTGATACCCTTTGAGCAACTGCATTATCAGAAAAATAGAAAACCGGAAGTATCCGGCTGAAATTATCCTGGTAGGAATCCTCTACTTTATGTATTCCCCGGTTAAAACTTTCATATCCGTTAAAATAGATATTATAATTTGAGGTCATATTATGAAAAGACCTGGAAATGAAAGTATTCTTCTCAGTGGAACAAGAAGAACCAATCAAAAACAAAAAAACAAGATATTTTGATAAGCGAAATTTCAAACCTGATTTCTTTAGTGCAATTATAACAAATAACTGCAAAATCTTCAGGATATTTTACAGAATAAAAGAATTATTGTCGGAAGTTTGTTATAAGTTGACAGCAATTACTTCTTTTACCTCGGGAATATCCTTCCTTATGTTTTCTTCCACCCCGGCTTTAAGGGTTTGAAAGCTATAGGGGCATCCATCACAGGCTCCGGTCATTTCAACCTTTACAATCAAATCCTCTGTAATTTCAACTATTTTGATATCTCCTCCATCGGCCTGTAAATAGGGTCTTATTTTGTCCAGCGCCTTCTCAACTCTTTCAGCCATTCCTTGATTATTCATAACAGGTTTTTAAATCCAAAACTATGTATTCGTAATTTCAACTTTTTTTGTAGGTGCAATTCTTTGATTTCTTTCTTTGACTGCAGCTTCAACATTGAGTGCAAGCTTTTCGAAAGCCTTTGACACCGGGTTTTCATCGTTTAACACGCTGGGTTTTCCCGAATCCCCATCTTCACAAATTGATTGCACAAGGGGTATTTGCCCGAGTAAGCTTACATTCATTTTTTCTGAAAGTTTTTTTACTCCTTCCTTTCCGAAAATGAAATACTTGTTTTCAGGCAATTCTGCCGGGGTAAACCAGGCCATATTTTCAATCAATCCAAGCACAGGAACATTAATTTTCTCTCCGGTAAACATGGCAATTCCCTTAATTGCATCTGCCAGTGCCACCTCCTGTGGAGTAGATACAATAACTACACCGGTAATATCTGTTTCCTGAACAAGGGTCAGATGGATATCTCCTGTTCCCGGGGGCATGTCAATAAACAGGTAATCCAATTCTCCCCACTCTGTTTGTGATATTAGTTGTTTTAATGCACTTGTTGCCATAGGTCCTCTCCAGACAAGAGCATCTTCCGGTTTCACAAAAAATCCAATGGAAACAACTTTTACTCCGAATTTTTCAATGGGTATAATTATGTCCTTATCCCCTTCCTTTTTCATTCCGGGTCTCTCACCCTCCAGCTGAAACATTTTAGGCAATGAAGGTCCGTATACATCTGCATCAACCAATCCTACCTTTGCCCCTGTTTTAGCCATTGCGACAGCAAGATTAACAGCAATGGTTGATTTTCCAACTCCTCCTTTCCCTGATGTTATGGCAATCTTATTTTTAATTCCTCTTAAAGGATCATCCAGTTTAATATTTAACTGTGGAGGTGAAAAAATGCTGATTTCCACTTCCAGATTTGCATCCAGTCTTTTTAAAGCAGCTTCAGCAGTTTTTTTCAAAGATGAGGCAAAGGGATCTTTTGCTTTCTTAAAATTCAGCATAAAGCTGATCTTATTACCTTGGATTTCAAGGTTTTCAACCATTTCTGACTCAATAATACTCAGGCGGGTCTCCGGATGCTTAACCGTTTTAAGAACATCCAGTATTTGGGTTTTATTTAAAGACATGGAATATAATTTAAATCACAAATTTAATAATAATATTTTTAATTAGATTAAATCTTTATAAGGATCCCAAAAAAGATTTTCAAAGTCCTGTACTCTATCATTCAACACCCTTATTCCTTCGCTT
>CBDUPM010000648.1:0-1959 GCA_965369105.1 uncultured Bacteroidales bacterium
CGCTGGAAATCAGCTTAAGTAAAGGAGTAAAGATATCAGCAAGCCTTGAATATTTTTTTGATTCCTGTCTTTCCTCAGAAGTTAAAGGACGGTCCTCTGCAATAAAAGTATAGGCTTTATACATATCGACGTAGCGGGCAGTTTCATACAGCAGGGTTCTCATGGCTTTATTTCTGACTTCCATGTTTCTCAGGAGTTCATAAACTGCGGGGAATTGTATAATTGCTTTCCCGAACTGAACCCTCTCCTGTGCATATTTCAGGGCTTCCCTGTAAGCTGCTTCTCCGAGTCCGGCAGATTGGGCACCAATTCCCAGTCTTGCAGAATTCATCAGAGACATAACATATTTTATCAGTCCCAATTTACGATCACCTACCAGGCGTGCGGGAGCATTGTTGAATACCATTTCACAAGTGGGTGAACCTTTTATACCCAGCTTGTTCTCAATTCTCCGAATATTGACAGCGGAGTCTTTCCGGTCATAAACAAAAAGTGAAAGTCCTCTTGCGTCTGCCGTTCCATCTTCGGAGCGGGCTAAAACCAGGGAGATATCTGCATCTCCATTGGTAATAAAACGTTTTACCCCATTGAGATAATACAAATCTTTTTCCTTATCATAAGTTGCATTGATCTGTCCTTTTAGCTGAACAGCCTGCAAATCTGATCCTGCATCGGGTTCAGTAAGAACCATGGCCGCGGTGGCACCTTTGGCAAAGCGGGGAAGATATTCGGCTTTTAGTTCCTCTGAGGCAAATTCATGCATGGTTTCAGCACAATCCTGGAGTCCCCAGATATTTGCAAATCCCGCATCAGCACGGCTAACCAGTTCAGCTGCCATAACATAAGGAACCACAGAGAAATTCAAACCATCATATTTCCTTGGAAGTGACATTCCAATCAGACCGGCTTTGGTAAGAACTTCATGATTTTCACGGGTTCCCTTAGCATAGACCACTTCATTATTAACCAATTTAGGTCCTTCCTGGTCAACGGATTCAGCATTGGGAGCAATTACATCCCCACAAATTTCACCGATAATTTCAAGTGTTTTGTGATAGCTGTCCATTGCATCTTCAAAGTCGACCGGTGCATAATCAAATTTATCCGCATCTTCGAAATCCTTTTCCTTCAGACTGACGATTTTTTTCATCAGGGGGTGTTGCAGATGAAAACTAAGGTCTTTGTTATCTGTATAAAAGTTTGCCATTATTATAATCTTTTTGTTTTTTAAATTTTTCTGAATCCATTTAAGGAATAAAATGAATTATTTGGAATTTTTTTTGTAAAACCGGATCATTTTCGGAATAACCTCTGCTATATCTCCGGTAATGACATAATCCGCAACCTGGTTAATAGGTGCATTTTCGTCTGTATTAATAGAGATTACCATAGCTGATTCGGTCATACCTGCCCGGTGTTGTATTTGCCCGGAGATCCCACAGGCTATATAAAGTTTGGGTCGAACCGTTACACCGGTCTGCCCGATTTGTCTTTCATGCTCAATAAAGCCGGCATCTACAGCCGCTCTTGATCCTCCCACTTCTCCGCCCAGCACATCGGCCAGATCAAATAAAAGTTTAAAATTCTCTTTGGATCCCACGCCATATCCTCCGGCAATGATTATCCCGGCATTCTTAATATTGACTTTTTTATTCTCCATATGCCGCTCGATGATCTCAACCACAAAATCGGTTTTATCGAGGATATCTTCGGCTTTTATTTTCTTTAATTGTCCTTTATAGCTTTCATCCCATATTTCTTTTTTCATCACCCCTTCACGAACAGTTGCCAGCTGTGGACGGGTTTCCGGGTTGATAATCGTAGCGACAATATTACCCCCAAAAGCCGGTCTTATCTGCAGCAATAGGTTTTCATACCTGGTATCCGATTTTTTCTCATAATGTTCGCCTATTTCAAGACTTGTACAATCGGCTGTCAGTCCGCATTTCAATGCAGAGG